>JAJYXA010000135.1 GCA_021791235.1 Pseudomonadota bacterium | reverse complement strand
TTCGTCGATGCCGCTGCGCCCGCCTTCGCGTCCCAGCCCGGATTGCTTGACCCCGCCGAACGCCGCCTCGGCGGTGGAAATCAGCCCGGCGTTGATGCCCACCATGCCGTAGTCGAGCCGCTCGGCCAGCCGCCAGGCGCGGCCGAGGTCGCGGGTATAGGCGTAGGCGGCGAGTCCGAATTCGGTGTCGTTGGCCAGGCGGATCACTTCGGCTTCGTCGGCGAAGCGGATCAGCGGCGCCACCGGGCCGAAGATCTCGTCGCGGCAGACCTGCATGCCGGGGGTGCAGCGGCTCAAAACCGTCGGCTGGAAGAACTGCCCGCCGAGCGCGTGGCGCGCGCCGCCGGTGAGCAGCGTCGCGCCGTGGGCCAGCGCATCGGCGATGTGCGCTTCCACCTTGGCGAGCG
The DNA here is from genome assembly GCA_021791235.1 of Pseudomonadota bacterium. The sequence goes on along the minus strand of JAJYXA010000135.1, from coordinate 9,758 downwards.
CGGCGGCGCTGATCAGCGGCCCGGTTTCCACGCCCGGCGTGAAACCCTCGCCCACTTTCAGCCCCGCCACCGCCGCGGCGAACTTCTCGGCGAAGGCATCGAAGATCGTGTCCTGCACGAACACGCGGTTGGCGCACACGCAGGTCTGGCCGCTGTTGCGGTACTTGCTGGCGAGCGCGCCCGCCACCGCCGCGTCGAGGTCGGCGTCGTCGAACACGATGAAGGGCGCGTTGCCGCCGAGTTCGAGCGAAACGTGCTTGAGCGTGGGCACGCTTTGCGCGAGGAGCTGCTTGCCCACCGCGGTCGAGCCGGTGAACGAAACCTTGCGCACCAGCGGGTGCGTGGTCAGCACGCCGCCGATGGTCGAAGCGTCGCCGGTGACCACGTTCAGCACCCCCGGCGGGAGCCCCGCGCGCTGCGCCAGCTCGGCCAGCGCCAGCGCGGTGAACGGCGTCTGCGAAGCCGGCTTCGCCACCACCGCGCAGCCTGCGGCGAGCGCCGCGCCCGCTTTTCTCGTGAGCATCGCGGCAGGGAAATTCCACGGCGTGACCAGTGCCGCCACCCCCACCGGCTGCTTCAGCGTGAACAGGCGCCGGTCCGCCCACGGCGACGGCACCACGTCGCCGTACACGCGCCGCGCCTCCTCGGCGAACCACTCGATGAAACTCGCCGCGTACTCGATTTCGCCGCGCGCCTCGGCAAGCGGCTTGCCCTGCTCGCTCACCATGATCGCGGCGAGATCGTCGCGGTGGGCGAGGATCAGGTCGAACCAGCGGCGCAAGCTTTGCGCGCGGGTTTTGGCAGGCGTCGCGCGCCAGCCGGCAAACGCCGCGTGCGCGGCCTCGATCGCGCGTTCGACATCGGCGGCGGCGCAGCGCGGCGCATGGCCGACGGTTTCCGCATTGGCCGGGTTGAGGACGGCGAAGCGCCCGCCGTCGGCGGCGTCGCGCCAGTCGCCGCCGATCGGCACCTGTTGTCTGAATAATGCGGGGTCGGCGAGTTTCACTTACATGCCCTTTGTGCGGATTGCCGCTGGACTGGCGCCACCGAAGCAGTCGGTGCTGTCGGCCAGATTGTTGTCGACGTGGCTTTTGTTGTTCGGACAGATGGTTTTATAGACCCTTTTCACTTGCCCGCACTTCCGTTTGCACACCCCAGCCGGTGGGTGCAATGTCAGACCACCCTGGCCCAGTTCCCTTTCACCGCAACCATCCCAACATTGAGTTCGGTATGTCCGTTGATTGCATTACTTGGGGGGCAGATTAACCCGTCAGCTGGGCGTAGAGCAATGGCAATTGTTTCGGCAGGTCCGCCGGTTTGTGGATGACGACATAGCGGCCGAGGCCGAACAGGTGGGAAAGGTAGTCCGATCCCTTCTCGTCCACCGTCACGCAAAACGGCTGCAAGCCCTTATCGCGCGCTTCCAGGATGGCGTGACGGGTGTCTTCGATGCCGTAGCGGCCTTCGTACCGGTCGAGATCGTTGGGCTTGCCGTCGGTGAGGACCAGCATCAGCCGCTGCTGCGCGCGTTGCTCGCAGAGTATGGTCATCGCATGGCGGATCGCCGCGCCCATGCGCGTGTAATAGCCGGGTTTCAGCGCCGCGATGCGGCCGCGGGCGGCGTTGTCGTAGCGTTCGGAAAAATCCTTTACTACGTGGAAGCGCACGTTGTCGCGGCGTAGCGAGGAGAAACCGTACAGGCCGAATGGGTCGCCGGCGACCGACAGTGCCTCTGAGAACAGGAACAGAGTGTCACGGATCACATCGATCACGCGTGCTTCGTTGCCGACGTAGGCGTCGGTGGAGAGCGACAGGTCGGCCAGCAGCAGACAGGCCAGGTCGCGTTGCCGGGCACGGATGTCCTTGTACAGTCCGCGTTCCGGCGCGGGTTGGTGGAGGTGGCGATCGGTCTCGTGTTCGATGCAGGCATCCAGATCCAGTTCGCTGCCGTCGAACTGATGCTTGAGCCAGACGCGGCCCGGCGTCAGGGCTTCGAACTGGCGGCGAATGCGGCGCGCGGTGACCGTGAGATGAGCGGGCAGACCGCAGGGCGGTGCATTGGTCGCCAGCATCGGTTGCACGCGGCAGGTGTTCGGCCGCAGCAGGCGTTTCTTGTGGTGCCATTCCGGCAACAGGATGCCGGGGCCGAGCGGCGTGTCGTCGGCGTGCGCCGGCGGCAGGTCGAGATCGAAGCGCACGCGCGCCGCGGTGGTCTTGCCATCGCGGGCCACACTCAGGCGTTTGAAATCATCGGCCGCCGACGTCGGGTCGCTGTCCTCGTCATTCGGGCGGTTGACGCGAATATAGTCCGCCCAACTTAGAATGCTTTCCGCGCGGAAAAACAGCATAAAGCCGTCCTTGCCATCCGGCATATCCACGCGCTCGGCGCTACGCCGCCGGGCGTCATTCTGGATGCGGTCACGCTTGGTACGCTCCGCGCCATCCGGGTCGCTGTAGTCATTTGCGGCAGCCAAGGCCGCGATGGGAGGATTGGGATGCAGCCACAAAGGCACCGGCTGCCAGGGCTTTCGTGCCTTCGGCAACATGGTCACGCTTCCGGGCTCGCGCAGTGCCGTTTGCAAGGCGGCTTCGAAGGTGGCTTCCTCCGCCGGCAAGGAAGCCGGATTTGACCGTAACTGCAGGGTGGCTTCAACCAGGTGCCGATAGCGCGATTCAAAGCCGGGATAGCGTTCAAACACGCGCCGCGTAGCGTGTTGACTCTCCATGATCCAGTCGCCATCCTGCATTTCCGCTGCCAGGGCAATCAGCCACAAATACAGATCGCGGTTGAGTGTGCGCTCGGGAAAGAAAGCGAGTTCTTCCGGTAGATAGAGCGCCTCATGATCGCGCCAAGCCAGTTCGATCTTGCTGCCGGAACCCGCCAAGCGTTGCAGCCAACTGCGCCGTGCGCCGTGCTCGGTGGCCTGTGCCGCTTTCACGCTCAGCCCGGCGTCACCCCCCAGCGCACGGAACAGGATGCCTGCCGTGCGTGAGATTTCCGTTAGCGTGACGGCTGCCTGGCCGTGACGGGCATCCGTCACGCTGGTCATGAAACGGTCCCAGAGTTTGCCAGCGGTTTCTTCCATGTGGGTTACGCGTCTGTGTTTTCCGCTTTGCGGAGGTGTGTAAAGCAATTCTTCGGCACATTCGGATGATGACCCAGACCGCGGTCCGATTTGTCCAAAGCACAGGCGCCATCGACCCATTGCAGCAGGGTACCGTGCGGGTTGGTTTGCTGCACCTGCTCGCAGGCCTGAATGCACTGGCCGCACTGGGTGCAGGTGAACATGCTGCGCTTGAGCGTGCGCGGATGCAGGCGCATGGGACAGGCGTTGTCGCAGGCGCTGTTGCAGGTGGCGCAGGCGCGCCCACGCGCATGATCGAAGCCGATCACCATGGCCTGCTTGTTTCCCATCCAGGCCAGGCTCTGGAACAGCCCGACGGCGCAGCCGAAGCGGCAGAATAGGTGGCGCGCAAAGGTGAATTCGATGAATAACAACAAAGTAGCGACGCCGATGAAGCGTGCCTGGTTTGGCGTGAGCGCGCCGTGCCGGAGATTTGAATAGATTTCTGTTGGCGGCAGCAGATAGGTGAGCATGGCCACTGCCCACAGGAAGGCGAAGCCCAGTGCTGCCCCTACAGTCACCGGCCACCAGATTTTGCGCGGCTTCAACAGTGATCCATCCGGGCGCTGGGCCGGTAGGCGCTGACGGTCCCATAGGCTGTGTTTGCCCAGGGTGCGCTGCATCAATGTATTGGTCATTTCCACCACCGAGAAATGCGGGCACAGCCAGCCACAGTAGAGGCGGCCCCATTTGTAAGCGACGCCGACGATGAGCGCGCCCACCGCCAGGACGGGCAACAGCACCCGCATCAGCACATTGAAAGCAAGGTGGCCAGCGCCAATCTCGCCCGCAGCAAACCGGTCGATGCCGATCCCCCATGGCTGGCCGAACAGGATGGCGTGGCCAAGGGTGAGGTCGAAGCGGAACAGGTCCAGCGGCGGCGCGATCAGGAACAGCAGGAAGAAAGCCGTGCGCAGTGCGAACCGATAGTTCTGCACGCTAGCCATCGCAGCGCCGTCCAATCAGCGGATAGACATAAGCCTTGCCCGCCATGGCCTTGGCCAGGCCCAGTACACCCAGCAGCACAAAGGTCGAGTGAAACATCGTGAAGTAGAGGATGGCGATGACCCAAGTGCTGGGTTGCCGATAGCCGCCCAGCAGGATGATGGCGGCGTTGGCGATCACCAGCAGCGCGCCGGCCCAGAGGCTGGCGGCGATGGTTTGGCGCAGATGGCAGCGCGCGAGCGAGGGGGCAGCGTGGCGAAGCTTGGCCCACAGCCCGACCAGGATGAAAAATGCCAGCCCAGGCGCCAGCAGGAGATTGGCGAGGTAGAGCGCCTCGGACGTTACGGCCAGCGACTGCCCGGGCGAATGGCTCCCAGCTTCGTTGTCTTCGGGATCATTGTCCAAAGGTGACAAGGACGATCTCCATCAGCGCGGCGGCTGTTTCATCGTCGTCGGTCAAGGTTTCCACCATGGCGGCACGGCATGCTTCCACCGGGGCGAAGCCGCTCTTGATCAGCGACGCCGCATACACCACCAGCCGCGTGCTGGCGGCTTCTTCCAGGTCGTGTTCCTTGAGTGCGCGCAGGGCACCGGCCAGATTGACCAGACGCCGCGCCAGCAGGGCATCGACGCCGGTTTCCGCCATGACGACTTCCTGCTCCACATCGGGCGCAGGGAAATCGAAATGCAGTGAGACGAAGCGCTGGCGGGTGCTGGGCTTCATGCCCTTGAGAATGTTCTGGTAGCCGGGGTTGTAGGACACCACCAACATGAAATTGGCGGGCGCGTGCAGGGTTTCTCCGGTACGCTCCAGCGGCAGGATGCGCCGGTCGTCGGTGAGCGGGTGCAGCACGACGGTCGTGTCCTTGCGCGCTTCCACCACTTCGTCCAGATAGCAGATACCGCCCTCGCGCACGGCGCGGGTGAGCGGGCCGTCCTGCCAGTAGGTGCCGGATTCTCCGATCAGATGCCGGCCCACCAGATCGGCGGCGGAGAGGTCGTCGTGGCAGGCTACGGTATACAGCGGGCGGTTCAGGCGCGCCGCCATGTGCGCGATAAAGCGCGTCTTGCCGCAGCCGGTGGGGCCCTTGATCAGCAGAGGCAACCGATTGCGGTAGGCGTGTTCGAACAGTTCGACCTCGCGGCCTTGGGGCCGGTAGAAGGGGAGTTCTTGTACCGCGTGCAGCGGGAGGGGCGAGGGAGAAGGTGTCATGGTGTTTCCTTGGGGGTGTCCTCTCCCCCAGCCTCTCTCCCGCTTGCGGGAGAGAGGTGCGCGGCAGCGCGGGAGAGGGAACTGCTTAGGTCGGCATTATGCCGCTGCTTTCTCTTCGTCCTTCACGAAGAAGCTGGCGAGGTAGATGGCGAGGCCGATCATGAATACCACGCCGGTCAGTTCACGCAGCCAGTAGAACAGGGCCACCTGATCCTGCGCCTGCATGAAGGGCATGGGCGTGGCGCTGACACGCTGCAGCCATACCTGCAGGATACCGGCCGCGGTCAGGAACAGGGTGATGAACACCATGCTCACGGTCATCAGCCAGAACCCCCACATCTCGACCACCTGCGCCTTGTTGCTGTTGGCCTGCCGACCCCGCAGCAAGGGCATGGCGTAGGAGATGATGGTCAACACCACCATCACGTAGGCGCCGTAGAAGGCCATGTGCCCGTGCGCCGCGGTGATCTGCGTACCGTGGGTAAAGTAGTTCACCGGCGCCAGGGTGTGCAGGAAGCCCCACACGCCCGCGCCGAGGAAGGCCATCACGCCGGTACCCAGGGCCCACAGGGTGGCCGCCCGGTTCGGATGGTCGCGCCGACGGCGGTTCACCATGTTGAAGGCGAACACGGTCATCATGAAGAAGGGGATGGGCTCCATGGCTGAGAACACCGAACCCCACCACTGCCAGTAGCCCGGCGTGCCGATCCAGAAGTAGTGGTGGCCGGTGCCGATGACGCCGGTGATGAGCGTCATGGCGATGATCACGTACAGCCACTTCTCGATCACCTCGCGGTCGACGCCGGTGACCTTGATCAGCACGAAGGCCAGCAGCGCGCCGAGGATCAGTTCCCACACGCCTTCCACCCACAGATGCACCACCCACCACCAGTAGAATTTGTCGAGCACGAGGTTGGACGGGTTGTAGAAGGAGAACAGGAAGAACACCGCCAGGCCCCACAGGCCCAACAGCAGCACCAGGGTGATGGAAGTCTTGCGGCCCTTGAGCACGGTCATGCTGATGTTGAACAGGAAGGCCAAGGCCACCGCCACGATGCCGAACTTGGTGATGAGCGGCTGCTCCAGGAACTCCCGCCCCATGGTCGGCAGCAGATTGTTGCCGGTCATCTCCGCCAGCTTGGCGTAGGGCACCAGGAGATAGCCCAGCACCGTCAGCGCGCCGGCCACCAGGAAGACCCAGAACAAAATGAGCGCCAGCTTTGGGCTATGCAGCTCGGTTTCGCACTCCTCCGGCACCATGTAGTAGGCCGCCCCCATGAAGCCGAACAGCAGCCACACGATGAGCAGGTTGGTGTGGACCATGCGGGCCACGTTGAACGGAATCTCCGGAAACAGAAAGTCGCCGACGACGTATTGCAGGCCCATGACCAGGCCGAACAGGATCTGCCCGACGAACAGGCCGATAGCCGCGATGAAGTAGGGCATGGCCACCGCTTGGGATTTATATTGCATGATGTTCCCTCCTTATTTGAATCGAAGTGTGGATGGCATATAGATCACCCTTCGATGTTGGGCGGCCATTTTTCGGTGTTGATTTCCGAGGCGTATTTCAGGAACGCGACCAGATCGGTGAGCTCCTGTTCGTTCAGGTTGAACTGCGGCATCTGCCGGCGGCCGGGCGCGCCGGTGGGCTGCGCCTTCATCCAGCCCTTGATGAAGTCGCCGCCGCGCCGCTTGTAGACATTGCCCAGCTCCGGCGCGAAGTAGGCGCCTTCGCCCAGCAGGGTATGGCAGCCGATGCAGTTGTTCTTCTCCCAGATGTGCTTGCCGCGGACGGCTTCCGGCGTGAGGTTTTGCCGGTTGTCGCGCTTGGGCAGCGCCGCCGTGGTATCGAAAGTCAGCCCGAGGAAAAGGAGGAAGGAGAACACCGCCGCCCCCCAAAAGATGTTCCTGGCTGTTGATTTGGTGAATGACTCACTCATTTTTCCCTCCTTTGATGGTGGATGTGGAACGTTTTACTGCTTGTTACGAACTCTATGCCTGGGCCGGCAAGGGCTCCTTGACCTGAATCAAGGGCCGCGCCGCTTCAATGGCTCGTCCCCGCCGAGCGTGTTGTCTTGTTATAAACGTTGTACTTGCCAGAGGGCTTGCTCATGGGCAGGCGCTTGATTTCCTTGAAGGTGGCGGCGTCGTAAATGACCAAAGCCCCGTCCGATTCCCACAGGCTGACCAGGGCATATTTACCGTCGCGGGTAAATTCCACATGGGCTGCCGTCTTGCCGGGAGTGGGCGTGATATTGCGCACGATTTCCAGCGTGCGCTTGTCGATGATCTGCATGGTGTCGCGCTTGGGGCTCATGAAGTTATCAGCCCAGGCGTAGGGGGTGTTTTCGTGGCTGCGCATGAAAAATCCAGGGCCAAGCGTTTTGATACGCTTGATGGTTTGCCAGTTCTTCATGTCGATGATGCTGATGACGCCTGTTTTCAGGTTGGGGGTGGCCATGACCGGCCGACCTTCATATTCCCAAGTGATGCCCGAACCGAGATGGGGCATGCCGGGCAGATCCAGGTCGGCGATCTTTCGCCGCACATCGAGATTGACCACCTGTCCCTTGCCGCCTTCGCGGGACGCGCCCATCAAATGAGTGTAGGGCTGATCGAAATAGAAGTCGTCCAGATAGCCTTCCAGCGCGATGCGGCGCACCGGAAACAGGCCTTTTGCAGCGACGGCCTCGCCGTAACGGTAGTCATGCACCAGGCCTTCATAGACAGGTTCGGCATCATCACCGTAGGGAATCTCCCACACCTCCTTCACATCCTTTAGTGCGGCAATAAAGCTCCTGCGCGGTGCGGCGTCGTACACGGCAGAAACGCGTGATGTCATGCCGTTTTTGTCTTCTGCGGCGATCAGCTTCAATGGCTTTAGATTACTGGCGTCGAGCACGACCAGGGTGTGCGGCAGATAATTGCCTACGAGCACATAGCGGCCGTCGCCCGATACCGCAAGATTGCGGGTGTTGATGCCGGCACGGATCTCATGGGTGGTCTTGAGATTCCAGATGTCGAATTTTGAAATCCAGCCATCGCGCGAGGCGAAGTACACATAGCGTCCATCGGGCGTGAACTTCGGCCCGCCATGCAGTGCGAAGCGGGTCTGGAAACGGTGAATGGGCTCGAAATTGTCGCCATCGAGAATCGTGGCATGGTGATCGCCGGTCTCTACCACCACGAACAGATTGAGCGGGTCGGTCTTGAATAGCGGTGTGTTCGGCAGGCTGCCATCGACATGGTTCACGATGCGCGATGCGTTGATTTCCGCCAAGCCCCATTTCGGCACGACAGTCGGTGCGGTAAAGACAAAATCCGCCAGCGACTGGATTTCTTCCTTGTCCAACTTCTGGCCGAAAGCCGGCATCTGCGTGGCTGCACGACCGCCGGCAATGGCTTGGATGACTTGTGGCTTGCGCAGTCGCTCCAGGTTTTCTGGCAGCAAAGCGGGGCCGGTGGCCCCCAGACGGTCTGCACCATGACAGGAGGCGCAATAGGTTGCGTAGAGCTTGTCGGGGGGAGTGGCGGCGGCGGAGAAGCTCGAAAAACCTAAAGTTCCAATAAAAAAAGCTTGAACCGAGGCGGCGAAGAAATGCCGGGAAACGCTTGAATGACGCGCAACTGGAATTGGAAGGGCGGGCTGCAATTTGTTCTGTGTCTCGGTATCTCTGCGGGAGAGGGGGCGGTTCATTTCTGCGCCGCAATCTTGATTCGCCGTGCCCGCACGCAGGGCGTTACCGTGAGCCGCTCATGGGATATGGAGACGCCGATTTCCTCATCATCCAGATAACAGGCCGGATCTTCCTGCCACGGATCGCCCGAAATTTGATAGGCCCGCACCCGTGTGTTGCCGCCACAAATATCGAAATAGGCGCATTCGCCGCAACGCCCCTTGACCTGGCGTGGGCTCATTTTAAGGCCCGCCATCAGTGGGTCGGACGTGTCGGGCCAGATTTCCGAGAAGGGACGTTCCTTCACATTGCCCAGGGAGTAGTCCCACCAGAACGTGTCCGGATGCACGTTGCCCAGATTGTCGATGTTGGCGATGTTGACGCCGCTGGAGTTGCCGCCCCACTGGGCCAGCTTGGCCCGCATGTGGGCTTCCATTTCCGGGAAGTGCTTGCGGATCCAGAGCAGCAGATATACCCCGTCGGCATCGTTGTTGCCGGTGACGAATTCATTGTGCCGGCCTTCCCGCTGGTAGCGCCAGCAGGTGTCGAACAGCAGGTCCATGGCCTGGCGGGTGGTCTGGTGTACCGCGTCGTTCTTGCGGTTGGTATTGCCGCGTCCGGCGTAATTGAGATGGGAAAGATAAAACTTGTCGAGGCGCTCGTCTTCCAGCAGTTGCAGCAGGCCGGGCAGGTCCTGGGCATTGTCCTGGGTCAGGGTGAAGCGGATGCCGACCTTGATGCCCCTGTCGCGGCACAGGCGGATGCCGTGCAGCGAGGCATCGTAGGCGCCCTGCA
>JAJYXA010000256.1 GCA_021791235.1 Pseudomonadota bacterium | reverse complement strand
ATGAAAATCCCGCAGCCTAACAAACGATTGCGTCCCATGCCTTCGTCCTGCAGTTGCAGGGATTTGTGAGGCGGCACGTCGTGCAGCATCAGACTATAGCCATGGATCGGGCCGGACGCGCTTTGCAGGGTTTGCCGCTTGCCGCAGATAAACCCGCAGCGCAGATGGAAATGACCGTCCAGTTCGCGCATCACGTCCTGCACGAATTGTTCTTCAGTGGCGCCGCCGGTGTCAACGAAGTGCGCATAGATGTTGGCGAACGCACTGAACGCGCGGGTTTTGAAACTGCCGATCTGCATGGTATGGCCGGCCAGGTCGAGCGTTTGCCCGACCAGGCGCTGCATGTCGTCTACCCGCGCCTTGGGCACGCGCAGGAAAAGCTTGGTGCGCCGGTTGATGTTGAGCGTCGCATCGCCGCTGTTGGTTTCGGCGCCCTTGAGGTGCTGGATGCCGATGCCGCCATCTTCGCCCAGCCATGGCAGCAGTCGTTGCAGCGCGTCGGACAGCAATTGCGCGTTGTCGGCCGGGATGGTCGTGCCGACCAGATCGAATTGCAGATCGATCATGCGGGGAGTGTACTCCTCCGGCCTGTTTTCAGGCCAGCCAGACCAGCTCATGGCGCGTCTCCGGCATGATCCCTGGCCCAGGCCTGCATCAGATCGGCCCATTTCTGCGCGCTGACCGGGTCGACGTCGAAAATGGTGAAGCGTTTGTTTTCACGGATACGGATGCGTAGAAAGGGCACGCCGCCCGACTCGTGGGTCAGGTGCTGGAATTCGACTTCCTGGCCGCCGAATGGCAGCCGCAGTTTGTCCAGGGGCGTAATCTCGGGCATGGAGTCTCGATCCGAACTGCTTGGTTTTTGATGGGCTTGCATTGCCGGAGCATCGCAAATCATCAGGTCTTGCGTTAATTGAGGATGTCGCGCAGCAATTCAACCCTGTTCATGCCAGGGGCTTGCGTTCGCAACAATATTTTAATACTCTTATTCGTTATTGTGCGGCACGTAATGTCGCATCCTTTGCGCGGATGAGGCATTACCGCGTTGGGGGAACCCATGTACTCCATTCGGGTAGGTTCATGCCTACCGCAATGGAGTAGGCGATTTACCCATGAGAATGATGGTGGCGCAGCTGCCTAGCCAATACGATGCTGAAATACCGTTGAGCTGTCGGCTGAACGGGCATTTCGAAATTTTCTAGGAGATGAAGAATGGCAAAGCAAATGATTGATACGCCCAATCTGGACGAGCTCGAGAAAGGCCCGTGGCCCAGTTTCGTGACCGGCCTCAAGCGTCTGGCCAGGGACAACGACATGATGGTCGACCTGATGGGTCAGCTGGAAACGTCCTACAAGACCAAGTTCGGTTACTGGAAGGGCGGCACGGTCGGCGTGTTCGGCTACGGCGGCGGCGTGATCCCCCGTTTCACCGAGCTGAAGGACGAGAACCATCGGCCCCTGTTCCCCGAGGCCGCCGAATTCCACACCCTGCGCGTGCAGCCGCCCGCGGGCATGCATTACACCTCCGACCTGCTGCGCAAGATGTGCGACGTCTGGTCGGCCACCGGCGGCTCCGGCCTGATCGCGTTCCACGGCCAGTCCGGCGACATCATGTTCCAGGGCATCAAGACCGCCGACGTGCAGCGTGCCTTCGACGAATTCAACGAAATGGGCTTCGATCTCGGCGGCGCCGGCCCCGCGCTGCGCACCTCGATGTCCTGCGTCGGCGCCGCGCGCTGCGAAATGTCCTGCTACGACGAAGCCAAGGCGCTGCGCACCGTCATCAACAACAACCTGGACGACATGCACCGGCCGTCCCTGCCCTACAAGTTCAAGTTCAAGTTCTCCGGCTGCCCGAACGACTGCGTCAACGCGATCCAGCGCTCCGACATGGCCACCATCGGCACCTGGCGCGACAACATCCGCGTCAACGAGGCGCGGGTGCGGGACTACTACCAGGCCCACGGCATGCACGACCTGGTCAACGACGTGATCAGCAAGTGCCCGACCAAGGCCATCACCCTGGTGTCCTCCGACAAGTTCAAGGCCGGCGAAAACGTGTCCGCCGCCAAGCTGGGCGACGGCAACACCCTGTGCATCGACAACAAGAACTGCGTGCGCTGCATGCACTGCCTCAACGTCATCCCCGGCGGCCTGCTGCCCGGCAACGACAAGGGCGTGTCCATCCTGGTGGGCGGCAAGGGCGTGCTGAAGATCGGCGCGACCATGGGAACCGTGGTGATTCCGTTCATGAAGCTGGAATCCGACGAGGACTTCGAGAAGCTGAACGAGCTGGCCCGCAACATCCTCGACTTCTTCGCCGAAAACGCGCTGGAGCACGAGCGCACCGGCGAGATGATCGAGCGCATCGGCCTGGCCAACTTCCTCGAAGGTCTGGACATCCCGGTCGATCCCAACATGATCAGGGAGCCGCGTTCCAACCCCTACTTCCGCTCCGACGACTGGGACGAGCAGGTTGCCAAATGGGTGGAGTACAAGCAGAAGGCAGCCTGAAGGAGACGCAATCATGATCATGCTGAAATCACAGTCATTTGCACTCAATGTCACACGTGCAGCCCTGCTGGCCTTGCTGCTTGGCACGGCATCCGTCCAGGCTGCCGAGGCCCGGCCCGAGAAATCCCTCTACGACCGGCTGGGAGGGATCTATCCCATTTCAGTGGTGGTGGACACCTTCATCGATCTGTTGCTGGTGAACGATGTGCTGAACGCCAACCCCGCCATCAATGAGGCCAGGAAGCGTGTTCCGGCAGCCGGGCTGAAGTTTCGCGTGACCGAGCTGGTCTGCCAGCAGACCGGCGGGCCGTGCAAGTACACCGGGCGCGGAATGAAGGAATCTCACGCCCACCTCAATATCAGCGAGAAGGAGTGGCAGGCCATGCTGACGGACTTCCGCCGCGTGCTGAACAACTACGGTGTGCCGGCGAAGGAGCAGGGAGAGTTGGCGGCCATCGTGGAAAGTACGAAGAAGGACATTGTGGTCAGGAAGTAACGGAAAGTAACGGCATCGCTGCCCGAACAGGCGATGGGCTAGCGGCTTGTTCCCGGCACATAGCCGTGGCGCAGCTGGTTGCCGCTGACCACGCGCGACCACACGAACTGCCTGAGCGTGTCTTCGCTGCCTGCCTGCACGCCGGTGCCTGAGAGCGCAATCCCGCCGAACGGCTGGATGCCGACGCGGGCGCCGGTGATGCCGCGATTGAGATACAGGTTGCCGACCCGGAATTGCCGCTGCGCCGCATCGAGATGCTGCGGCAGGCGCGAAAACACGCCCCCGGTCAGCGCGTAGTCGCTGTCGTTGGCGAGCGTCAGCGCGGCCTCGAAATCCGGCGCATGCAGCACGGCCAGGATCGGCGCGAAGATTTCCTCGCGCGCCAGCCGGTGGTGCGGCTGGATGTCGGCAAACATGGCGGGCGCAAAGTAGTGGCCGCCCGCCGGTGCCTTGCCCTGATACACCAGTCTGCCTTCCGCGCGGCCGATGTCGAAATAGCGCTGCGCCTTGTCCAGCGCCTGTTCGTTGATCAGCGGGCCGAAGCGGAATTGCGGATCGGCGGGCGGACCCAGCGGCCAGCTTGCCAGCGCATCGGACAGCCGCGCCAGCAGGCGTTCGTGCACGCGGCCCACACTGATCAGGCGCGAAGCGGCGGAGCATTTCTGCCCCTGGTAGCCGAATGCGGACGCCAGGATGTGCGTCACCGCCTCGTCGAGATCGGCGTCCTCGTCGACGATGATGGCGTTCTTGCCGCCCATTTCGCACACCACGCGTTTGACGCGCCGCTGCTCCGGGCTGCGCCGGTGCGCCTGTTCGATGAGCGCGAGCCCCACCTCGCGTGAGCCGGTGAAGGCGATCACCGCAATGTCGGGGTGTGCAGCCAGCAGCGAACCCAGCGTTGATCCTTCGCCCGGCAGCAGCTGCGCCACCGCGGGCGGGAACCCGGCTTCCAGCAGGACCCCGTGCAGCTTGCAGGCATTGATCTGCGCCGGCGTGGCCGGTTTCATGATGACCGGGTTGCCGCACACCAGCGCCGCCGCGCTCATGCCGGAGAGGATGGCGAGCGGGAAATTCCACGGCGCGATGACGGCCGTCGGCCCCAGCGCCTCGTAGCGCGTGGCGTTGCGTTCGCCGGGAAAGTCGCGCGTGCCGCGCCAGTCCAGCAGCCGCTCCGCGACGTCGGCGTAATAGTTCCAGCAATCGATGGCTTCGGCCACGTCGGCGTCGGCCTCGCGCCACGCCTTGCCGACTTCCAGCACCTGCCACGCCGCCAGCTCGAAGCGGCGGCGAGCCATGATTCTCGCCGCCGCGCGGCACAGGCGCGCGCGTTCGTCCACCATGACCTCGCGCCAGCCGGGAAAGGCGGCGACGGCGTGGCGAACCGCCTGCTGCGCGTGCGCGGGCTCGGCCTGTTCGACGCGGCCAAGGCTCTGCGCCGGGTCGGCCGGGTTGCGGCTGTCGCGCCAGCGCGTCGTCGTTGCATCCCGCAAGGCAGCATGCAGCGGATAGTCGCGCCCCCGTTCTGCCACCCTCTGCGCCAGCGCCGCACGCATCGCCCGCCGCGGCTCGTCCTTGCTGAAATCGGCCAGCGGCGTGTTGCGGAACCCCGGTTCGATCACAGCAGTTTCCTGCGATTGCGCAGGCGGCGCCGCCAGCAGGCTCCCGGGCGGCGCGTCCTCAAGATAGGCCTGGCGCAACACCGACGTCGACGCGGTGTTTTCCAGCAAGCGGCGGATGAGATAGGCGATGCCGCCGATGAGGTCGCCCACCGGCAGGTACATCCGCAGGCGCGCGCCCTCCCCGACCACGGCGACGGCGAGCGGGTCGGCCATGCCGTAGAGCATCTGCACCTCCCAGCTGGCGGCCGTGCGCCCCCGTGCACGCGCCAGCGCCAGCGCATGCGCCAACGAACGCAGGTTGTGGCTGGCGATCATCGGATAGACGCGTTCGTCCTCTGCGAACAGCAGCTCGCTGAGCCGTTCGAAATGGACATCGGTGGCGGCCTTGTCGGTATACACCGGACTGGGCCAGAAGCGCTGCGCCGCCAGCGCCACTTCGCTGTCCCAATAGGCGCCCTTGACCAGGCGCACGCGCAGCGGCCGTTCGGGCGTCCACGGCAGCTCCAGCAGGCCGCGCAAATCCGCCTCGGCGTCCGGGCGATAAGCCTGCAGCGCCAATCCGGGCGGAATGCCGGGCCGTTCCGCCAGACGCTGGAACACCGCCAGCACCAGCGGCCGGCTGTCGTGGTTTTCCATGTCGAGGGTGAGGCTGACGCCGGCCTGCGCGGCTGCGGCACGGATCGGCTCCAGGCGGCCGAGCACCCGCGCCAAGCTGCCGTCCAGGTCGATCGGATCGAAGCGCGGGGTGAGCGCGGAAAGCTTGATCGAAAGATCGGGCTGCTGCGCGGAACCGGCCGCGAGCCAGGCGAGCAGCTTCAGAATGCGCGCGGCATAGGCGTCGGCCTCGGCCTCGGACAGCACCGCCTCGCCGAGGGCGTCGAGACTCACCGCGGCGGGCAGGCCGGCAATTTTCTTCAGGGTCGCGGCAAAGACTCTGGCGTCCTCCTCGACCACGAACAGGCGTGCCGTGCGCGCCACCGCCCGCTGCAGCAGCGGCGCCATCCAGACCTGCCCGCCCAGCCTGAGCAGCCGCCCGAACATCCCGCCGAGTTCGAAGCCGCCCAGATAGGCGCGGAAATGCGTGGCGATCATGTGGGCGTCGCGCAGTTGCGGCAGGACGTCGACGAACTGGAACAGCGCATCGCGCAGCCGCGTGTCGGCAATGGCCCGCTTCAGCATCACGCGGCGCCCGGCGTAGAAGCCGGGTGGGTGCGCCCGCGCCCGCCGGTAAAGCGTGCGGCCGATTGCCTGGATCGAGGGTTCGAGGGACGCGGCAGCCATGGCCGCAGTATAGGCAGCCTGCCCCAGCCGGCTCGATCCGATGCCATGGCGACGGAAAAACCGGGCTTTGTTTGTGCGTGTCGACTCGCTATAACGGGAAGGCTGGTTGATTCATGAATGGCTTGCTTCGCCACCGAAAAGGAGATCACATGAACGGGAAACATTTGCCTGCCGCCCTGTCACTCGGCCTCTTCCTGGCCATTCCCCTGACCGCGCTTGGGCAGGGCAAGGCGCTGATCAGGTCGCCGGCAGACGGCGCCACACTCGACGCGATGGACGAGAACCGGCTGGCCTATGAAGTGAATCCCGGCCCACGCGGGGATCACGCCCATCTCTACGTCGACAACAAGGAAGTGGCGATATTGCGCAAGCTCAAGGGCAGCTATCTGCTGGAAACCCTGTCATCCGGCAAGCGCAGCCTCTGCGTCAAGGTGGTGAACAAGGCCCACGTGCCCATCGGCATCGGACAGTGCATCCAGGTCACGGTGAAGTAGCCGTGTGGTCGGAAAACCTCGCCTATGCCCTGACCCAGGTGGTGCACAACTTCGGCGCCACCGCCGTGCTGGGCGGCGCGGTATTCATGCTGTGGCCCGCGTTCAGGCCGGAAGACACGCGCAGCTTCGCTTGGCTGATCCTCGTTGCCTGGGGCGCGCAAATCGCCAGCGGCGGATTGTTCGGCCTCACCAGCCTCTACTACTACGGCGAAACGCCGGACTTGAGCAGCATTGCCATCGCCGCCCTTGCGGTCAAAGTGGCGGCGGCGATAACGGGATTCCTGCTGGCGGCGCTCTACCTTCTTCGTGGCAGGGCATGGAGCCGCGTGAGCGTGATGCGAACCTTCCGGAGCCTGGCCGCGCTGGGCGCCGTAGCCCTGACGGCGGCCGCCTTCCTGCGCTGGTTTTCGTAGCCCGTTGACCCGTGGCGCGGCAGTCGGCGGCCTGGCGCTCTATGCCGCCTTCGTCCTCTGGCTGCATGGCTGGCTGATCGGGGTCCCGCATCGAGCGCACATGGATGTCCACATGAACCTGAATTGAAAGGAGAAGCGACCATGGCAAACCCATTCGTACATATCGAATTGCATACCGGCGATCTCGCCCGCGCCAAGGCATTTTATTCCGGGCTGTTCGACTGGAATCTGCAGGATCTGCCCATGCCCGGCGGCGGCGGTTCATACACCATGATCAACGTGGGGGAAGGCACCGGTGGCGGCAGATGGGCGACCCGTGCATGCCGCCACACTGGATGGCCTACGTCGGCGTGGACGACGTCGTTGCCACAACGGCAAAAGCCAAATCGCTGGGTGCGACCGTTACCCAGGACGTCATGGAGGTGGGGGACTACGGCTGGATGAGCGTCCTTACCGACCCCACGGGGGCCACCTTCGCCCTCTGGCAAGCGAAAATGCCCGGGCAGGGAGGCGGTGATTGAAGGTTTCAGGATGAACTGTGAGCCAAGCGGCAACAGATGAGCGGGCGAGGACGCGCAGGGCGGCCAGCGCGTCCTCGATCATGCGGTTCCTGGCTGGCAGGATCGGCATCGCCTGCACACGGGCCTCTGTTATCAGCAGCCGCTGCAACGCCGGCACGCTGAAAAAGACACCGTTTTATGTTTCGATATTTCTGATTCACGACCTAGCACGCAATTCGAATAAAAATCATGAAAATCACTCAAGCACATGATTATTCATGATTATTTTGCAATCCTGATCGGGCGCAGGGCCGGCAAATCGCATTTACTGGCTTGAGTGGAGGTTCTGATTGCCGCTCATGTGTCTCGCCATTCCCATGCAGATCGAATCGATCGACGGCTATACCGCCCGTTGCCAGGCCAAGGGCGTGTGGCGCGACGTCAGCCTGTTCATGATGCAGGACGAACCCCCATGCAGTCGGCATCCCGGCTACGGCTATCGCCGCCATGCCCGCGACAGCAACTTGCCCCTGACTGAAATCTGGCATCACCACGCCCACGCCTCGGCGCTGGCCTGGGAGTGTCCGGATGTGACTGAATGGATCATGTTCGCCTGGGACGGCGTCGGCCTCGGCATGGATCAGACCCTGTGGGGCGGCGAAGCCTTCACCGGCTCGCCCGGCCGCTGGCAGCGCGCCGCTGCGGCCTTGCTGTGGGAGACCGGCCAGGCCACGCCCTTCGCGACTGAAGCCTTGCATCAGGCCTGGTCGGCCCGGCTGAACAGCCCGACCAGTTCGGCGGTCGGCCGCCTGTTCGATGCGGCGGCGGCGCTGTGCGCATCTGCACCCAGGCCAGCTTCGAGGGCGAAGGCCCGATGCGGCCGGAGGCAGGCTTCCATCTCAGCCTGGCGCTGGTCGATCAGGCCCAGCAGCTGCGCGCGCAAACCGGCATCCAGTCGGTCGGCCTTACCGGCGGCGTGTTCCAGAACCGGCTGCTCGCCGAGGCTGCGATCGAGCGGCTCGAAGCCGCGGGCTTCACGGTGTGCCTGCCGCAACGTGTACCCGTCAACGATGCCGGGTAAGCTTCGGCCAAGTCATCGAATTTCTATATCACTAAAACCCATGGACGACACCCGCATCCTTCTCGCGCACGGCAACGGCGGCCGCCTGATGCGCGAACTCATCACCGACATCTTTGTCCGGCATCTCGGCAACCCGCTGCTCGATACCAACGCCGACGCAGTGGCGCTGCCGCATGTGGACGGCGACATCATGGTCACCACCGACGGCTTTACCGTCGAGCCGCTCGAATTTCCCGGCGGCGACATCGGCTCGCTGGCCGTGCATGGCGTGGTCAACGATCTCGCCGTGGCAGGTGCCGAGCCGCTCTACTTCACGCTGTCGGCGCTGATCGAGGAAGGACTGGAAATCGGCGTACTCGACCGCTACGTCACCAGCTTCGCGCGTGCCGCTCGCCAGAACCGCGTCGCCGTGGTGGCGGGCGACACCAAGGTGGTGCGCCGCGGCGAAGGCAGCGGCCTGTATCTCTCCGTCGCCGGCATCGGCGTCCGGCGCGCAGGCGCGCGGCTGGCGATGAGCCGCATCGCGCCGGGCGACGTGGTGCTGGTATCCGGCCCGGTGGGCGATCACGGCATCGCGGTGATGCTGGCGCGCGAACAGTTCGGCCTGTCCGGCGCGCTGCGCTCGGATTCCGCCTCGGTGCTGCCGCTGGCGCGCGCCATCCGCGATTTGCCCGACCTCAAGTTCATGCGCGATCCGACGCGCGGCGGGCTGGCCACGGTCGCCCACGAAATCGCGCGCGCCTGCGGCCACAGCGTGACGCTCTATCAGGCCGCGGTGCCGCTGCGGCCGGAAGTCGTGTCGGTCTGCGAAATGCTGGGCTACGACCCGTATTTCCTGGCGTGCGAAGGCCGCATCGTCGCCGTCGCCGACCCCATCGCGGCGGAAGACATCCTCAACCGATGGCACGCCCTGCCCGAAGGCCGCGACGCCGCCGTCATCGGCCACATCGAAGTGGGGGGCGGACGGGTCATCCTGGAAACCCCGCTCGGCGGCCGCCGCATACTGGACGAACTGGAGGATGATCCGCTGCCGCGGATATGCTGAGGATGTGCAGAAGTTCAGACTTGACCTGATAGACAGGGTCGGACTTTCTGTCTCAAATCGACCCTAAGCAGACGGTTGGGTGACAGCAACTAATGTCTGCTTCGGGGCGGGAAAGGGATTATCGTTTTTGCACAGTCCCGCTCGAATGCCGGGTTGGGCTGCTATCTATGCTTGAGCAGATCATCAAGCGTAAGGCCAATGTCTTTGGCAATTTGGCGAAGTAGGATTGGGGATATGTCTCGGCCCTGATGGAATGGAACCGTTGTGCAACGGCCCGTCGTATCGCGGAACTGTTTGTGTGATCCGCGCTGACGGGCTTCGGTGAACCCGAGTTTTATAAGGATGGCAATAACCTCATTGGGCTTGAGGACGGGAACATTGCCCATGGCTCAAGCGACAGCGACGTTCTGAACCCCAACAAACTCCGACTCCAGCACCGGCTCGCCATCTTCCAGAAGCATTGTAATAACATCGTGCAGGTTGTGATTGACCTCATCCAATGTTTCCCCTTGGGAATGGGCGCCGGGAAAGCCGGGAACAAAGCCAACGAACAGACCAGTTTGCGGGCACCGCTCAATTACCGCAGAGTAGACTTTCATGACGGACTCCAAGCATAAGATAGCCAATTATTGCCCTATGCCCTGTAACAAGCAACTGCTGCGCTGCTGACGCCCAACGTCGAAGCTCAGGGACGCGCCGCTTGCGGCGCGTCCCGCTGGAGCGCAGGGTTAG
>JAJYXA010000582.1 GCA_021791235.1 Pseudomonadota bacterium | reverse complement strand
ATCGAGCGGCGTCGAGCGGCCGCGGTCGATGATCTGGGCCGAGCGCTTGGGATCGAAGCGGGTGGCCAGCGCCCACCAGACGCGGTCCATGTCGTCGGCGGCGATGTCGTGGTCGACCACGATCACGCCCTTGACGCCGTAGTGCCCGGTGGTGCTGCCGAGCACCGCGTCGGCGACGTGATTGGAGTGTCCCGGATACATCTGGCGCACCGAGACGATGACCCAGAAGCGGCCGGTGGCCGCGGCCGGGAAGTAGACGCTCTGGATGCCGGGCACCTTCATGGTCTCCAGGTCGTGCCACAGCGTCGCGGTGCGGTTCAAGGACTGGATCATGTGGATGTCGTTGATCGGCTTGCCCACCGTGGTCGCCCAGAAGATCGGCTTGTTGCGGTAGAGGATGCGCTTGACCCGCAGCACCGGCTTGGGATAGTCCTTGCCCTTGTTGCCCGAGTAGTAGCCGGTGTATTCGCCGAACGGTCCCTCGTCCATCAACTCGTTGGGATCGATGAAGCCCTCGGCGATGATCTCGGCGTTGGCCGGATAGGTGAGACCGGTGAGATCCGACTTGAACACCTCCACCGGCCGGCCGCGCAGCGAGCCGGCGACGTCGTACTCGTCGGTCTGGGCGCTGACCAGGGTGGAGCTGGCCAGGAACAGCACCGGATCGCAGCCGACCACGTAGGCGGCGGGCATCAGCTCGCCGCGCGCCTGGTACTTCTTCATGTGCATGTCGCCGTGCTTGCCCTTGATGATCTGCGAGCCGAGGATGTTCTTGCCCAGCACCTGGGCGCGATAGGTGCCCAGGTTGGTCCAGCCGGTATCGGGATCCTGGGTCACCATGAAGGCGGAGGTGCCGAAGAAACGGCCGCCGTCGTCGGGATAGAACCAGGGCGAGGGAAACTTGTCGAGGTCGACCGCGTCGCCCTCGACGACGTTCTCCATCACCGGCGGCTTGTCGACGAACTTGGGCTTGATCATCTGCTTGGTGGTGAGCTCCATCCACTTCCGGGAGAGCTGGCACATCGACAGCGACGGGTCCTGCTCCAGGCAGATGGCGATCCGCTGCGGCGTGGTGAAGGCGCTGGTGAACACCGGGATGTCGTAGCCCTTGACGTTCTCGTAGAGCAGGGCCGGGCCCTTCTGTTCCTCATTCACCTTCGAGACGTGGCACAACTCGTACTTCCAATCCACCTCGGTCTTGACGCGGCTCAATACGCCGTTCGCCTCGAGGGCGGCGATGTAGCTGCGCAGGTCGTTGATGGGTTTTACTTTTGCAGGCGCTTTCATGTTGTCTCCATAAGGGTATTTAAAAAACTGCTGCCGAACCGTTCATGTCACTCTCTTGCCCGCGAGCATGCCGGACAGGATGTAATCCATCGCCGAGGCGCCGGGATTGGCGATCGGGGCCTGTCGTTTTTCGCTCCACACCGTCTCGGGACGGGCCTGCAGGATGAAGATGTTGCCGCCTGAGGGCAGGTCCTTATCCACCGCCCATTCGATGTCCATCGGACGGCCGTAGTGCTTCTCGATCTGCTTGCCCATCCAGGCCAGCTCGGTGATCTCGTCGTCGATCAGGGACTGCACCGTCTGCCGCTCGATCGGCACCTCCATCGCCCGGGACACCTGGGTCTGGAGATCGACCGTGTAGCAGACCTCCTTGCGCGAGACGGTCCGGTCGATGATGTCCAGGGTCACCTTGTTCACCACGAAGTTATCCGGCGTCACCTCGCCCGAGACCACCGCTTCGCCGAAACCGAAGCTGGAATCGATGACGATCACCGAGCGGTCGCCGTTGGCCGGGTGGATGGTGAACATCACTCCGGCGGTGTAGGAGTTGGACATCTTCTGCACCCCGACGCTGATCGCCATCTGCTCGTCGTCGTAGCCGCGGTTGGCCCGGTAGGCGATGGCCCGGGCGGTGTACAGGCTGGAGATGCAGCGGCGCATGTGCGCGAGCACCTCGTCGGTGCCGCGGATCCACAGATAGGTGTCCTGCTGCCCGGCGAAGCTGGCGCCGGGCAGATCCTCGGCGGTGGCGCTGGAGCGCACCGCCACCGGCACCGCCGGCACGCCGCAGCGCAGCGACAGCCGGCGATAGTTCTCGGCCACCAGATCCTCCATCTCGGCGGAGAAGGGCTGCGCCTCGATCGCCGCGCGGATGGAGGCGCTGGCGTTCTCCAGCGCCTCCATGTCCTGGCAGTCGAGACGGTCGAGCAAGCGCTTCAATTCCCGGTCGATGCCCGCTTCGGCCATGAAGCGGCGGTAACCCTCGGTGGTCAGGGCGAAGCCGGGCGGCACCCGCACCCCGGCGTTGATCAGCTCGCCCAGCGAAGCGCACTTGCCCCCGACCAGCGGCACCGATTCGCTCCGGCATTGCTCGAACCAGCAGAGCAGCGGCGGACCCGCCTTCGCTGCGCCCTCCGCCCCGCCGCCAAACCTCACCGCTGCACTGTCCATGACCGCACCCTCCGTAGCGCTAGCGAACGATATTGATGACGCCGGAGGAGCCATCGACGCGCAGCATCATCCCGGACTTGATCACCTTGGTCGCGTGGCCGGTGCCGACCACCGCCGGCAGGCCATACTCGCGGCAGACGATCGCGGCGTGGCTCATCACCCCGCCGACGTCGGTGACGCAGGCCTTGATCTTGGCGAATGCCGGCGCCCAGGAGGGCGAAGTGGTCGGCGCCACCAGGATCTCGCCTTCCTGCAGTTGCCCCACCTCCGCCACCGTCTTGCACACCCGGGCGCGGCCCTCGACGATGCCGGGGCTGCCGGCGAAACCCTTGAGTTCGGTGATGCTGTCGGGGTCCTTGACCTCCTGCACCGCCGACCAGTCGGTCAGCGACTTGTTGGTCACGCCCCAGAGCACGATGGTGAAGGGTTCCTGGATCACCTCGGGGGCGGTGCCGATGGCCGGCGGCGCGCTCCATTCCTTGAACTTCTGCATCACGCCCTTGCGCCAGACGATCTCCTTGGGCCAGACCTTGGTGCCGCGCGGGGTGACCCCGGTGGCCCAGGCGGTGACCACGTCCCACAGCGCCTGCTTGATTTCGTCGCGGCGCAAGAGCCAGATGTCCTCGACCTCCTCGATCATGCCGTGTTCCTTCATGACCGCGCCGACCTCGCGCATCTTGTTCCAGAACAAGGAGTGGAACCAGTGCTCGACGTAGAACAGATGGTTCTCGACGTAGGGAAACACCGTCGTGGCGCAGCCCAACAATTCGTCGAACTGCTTGCGGTCCTCCTCCTTGTCGATCAGGCCGCGATACTCGGCGATGATCCGGTCGCGCTCGGCGCGCACCTTCTCGGTCGGGCGCTCGATCGACACGCCCTGCTTGATCTTGCCGATGTAGGTGGCGATGCCCGAGAGCGGCACGTCCATCTGGTCGTTCCAGGAACGATCGTGGTGGAACCAGCCGGTGCCGGTGGACACGTTGAACCAGGGCTCGCGCGCGGCGTCCAGGGCCGCCAGCCACTGTTTGCCCTTGGCGCTGGCTGCCAGCGCCGTCGCCACCTGGGTCCACGCCGGGCTGCTGGTGAGCGTTCCGTCTACGCCCAGCTCGACCGCCAGCTTCGCCAGCTTCTTCAGTTCCTCGTCGGGCCGGTACATGATCACATCGACGCCGGCGATCATTTGCGTGACGCGCTGCGGCGGGATGCTCGGGAACAGCTTCTGCACGAAGTCGAGGAAGAAGACGTAGGCGGCGTAGCCCAGGTTCAGGAACTCGAAGTGATACTGCCAGCACTTGATGCCGAGGTTGATCAGGTCATCGTAGCTCTTCAGCAGGTGGTAGCCCTGGGACTCGCCGATGGCGTCGGTGACCACGCTCAGGTCTTCCATCTCGGGCAGCTTCGGGATCTGCAGCGCTTCCAGCTCGCGGATCGCGGCTTCCATCTTCACCGTCCACTTGGCTTCCAGCGCATCCCAGTTCTTGAAGTAGTAGCCGGCCCGCTCCATGAAGTGCGGCACCCGCTTGCCGATCTCCTCCGGGTCCTTCACCGGCACCGGCGAGATATAGACGTAGCCGTTGATGATCCGGTGGTCCACGCCGCGCACCGGCGGCACCATGAAGATCCGGTTGTTGTACTGGGACAGCGCCAGATACCAGGCCTCGTCCCAGATCGTGTCGAAGGGATAGAGCGGCTCTGGATAGTGCAGGCCGTCGGCGAACCAGAAGGTGTCCTTCTCGTACTGATTCCGCACCGGGTCGTCGCTGACGAACTGGTACTGGTAGGGATACATTCTTTCCCAGCCTTCGGTGCCGGGGATGGTCTTGGCCTTGACCTCGTGCGGATTCGGAAATTTCATTGCGTGTCTCCTCCTGTGTGGGATGGATGGCTGCTGGTTTCGAGCCTTGCGTGCGCCGGGCTTTGCATCACCCTGCTATGCAGGCGCTGTGCCAGCAGCGCTTGGTGCACGGCAACAAACGGCGCTGATGACGCGCCGAGAGCGCCCGCCGGTGCCGCTCTCCGGGAATTCGAGAAGAGCCGTCGCGGCGCCGACCGGGATCGCCCGGGAAATCGACGCTTGATCAAATCGTGACTATCGCTGCGCGCTGGACGCGCGAATTGATCATTTGGTCAACTGTCGGCGAGCGGCATTGCCGCGCACCCGCCGCGCTCGATCGCGGCTAAAACCGCTTCGTTTGACGTCGATCAATGCGGCCGCATTTTGCGGCGCCTACAAACAATGTTTTGGAGGAGAAGGCAAGATGACCAAGTTGCGCAGCATCGGACGGACCGTCGCCGAGGCGCCCGGCGACGACCTGCGCGCGCAGGTCCATTTCTGCCCCGAGACCGGACAGATCTGGCTGCACGAGCACCGCATGCTGCTGGTCCACGCCGAGGCCCAGGCGTCGCTGCGCAAGGAGCTGATCGACACCCTCGGCATGAAGCGCGCGCAGGGGCTATTCACCCGCATGGGCTACGCCTGCGGCGTGCGCGACGCCGAGCTGGTCAGGATGCGCGCCCACAACGCCAGCGACATCGAGATCTTCATGACCGGGCCGCAACTGCACACGCTGGAGGGGATGGTCAAGGTCACGCCGATCCGGATCGAACTGGACCGGGCCGCCGGCAAGTTCTACGGCGAGTTTCTCTGGGAGAATTCCTGGGAGGGCCAGTGGCACCGGCACTATTACAGGCCACACTCGGAAGCGGTGTGCCGGTAGCAGATCGGCTACGCCTGCCGCTACACTTCGACCTTCATGGGCCGGGCCATCCTGTACAAGGAGGTCGAGTGCGTCGGCATGGGCAACAACAACTGCCGGATCGTCGGCAAGCCGGTCGAGGAATGGGAGGACGCCGCCGAGTACACGCGCTTTTTCGACCACGAGTCGATCGCCGACCAACTGATCGATCTGCAGACCCAAGTGGTGGAGTTGCGCTCGTCGATCGGCGAGAAGGAGAACCTGCCCACCGACATGGTCGGCAATTCACCCGGCTTCCGCGCCGCTTACGGGCTGCTGAAGCAGGCGGCGGACAGCCAGATCGCGGTGCTGCTCCTGGGCGAGACCGGGGTCGGCAAGGAGCTGTTTGCCCGCGCGCTGCACGAACGGAGCAGCCGCCGCAAGCGCGCCTTCGTCGCCATCAATTGCGCCGCCATTCCCTTGGAGCTGATGGAGTCCGAGCTGTTCGGCGTCGAGCGTGGCGCGTACACCGGCGCGCAGGTCTCCCGTCCCGGTCGCTTCGAGCGGGCCGACGGCGGCACGCTGTTTCTCGACGAGATCGGCGACCTGCCGCTCTCGGCCCAGGCCAAGCTGTTGCGCGTGCTGCAGGAGGGCGAGATCGAGCGCCTGGGCGACGACAAGACGCGCAGAGTCGATGTCCGGCTGGTCGCCGCCACCAACGGCGACCTGAAACAACTGGTCAAGGAGGGCCGCTTCCGCCCCGACCTCTATTACCGGCTCAACGCCTACCAGATCAACATCCCGCCGCTGCGCGAGCGCAAGGAGGACGTCGGCCCCTTGGCCAGGAGCTTCCTCGAGAAATACGCCGCGACCAACGACAAGAAGCTGCGCGGCTTCACCGACAAGGCCAAGCGCGCCCTGCTCTCCTATTCCTGGCCGGGCAATATCCGCGAGATGCAGAACATCATCGAGCGCGGCGTGATCCTGGCGCCCAACGGCACGCGCATCGAGGTGGACCACCTCTTTTCCTCGTGCGCCGAAGAACAGCCCAGGGAATTCGGGGTGGACAGCCGCGGCGCGCTCGGCGAGAACAGCGGCGGCAGCGCGAAGTCGCTGTGCGAGGCGGTGTTCAACGGCGTCATGACCCTGGACGAGGTCGAGAGCATGCTGCTCGAAACCGCGGTGGACAAGGCCCGCGGCAATCTCTCCTCGGCCGCCCGGATGCTCGGCCTGACCCGGCCGCAGCTCGCCTACCGCCTGAGACGGCGGCACGAGGGCGAAGGCGCGCGCGCCGAGCGCGCGGCGCCTGCGGCGCAGGCCTGATGACGGCAGCGCGCACGCAGGCGCTCCACTACCTGCGCGCGCACCGCGTCGCGACCCTGGCCAGCATCGGCGCAGAGGGCCCCTGGGCCGCGGCGGTGTTCTATGCCAACGACGGCTTCACCCTGTACTTCCTGTCCTCGCCCGAAAGCCGCCACTGCGCCAACCTGCAGCGCGACGCGCGCGCCGCCGCGACCATCCAGGAGGACTACGCCGACTGGCGGCTGATCAAGGGCATCCAGTTGGAAGGGACGGTCGAATTGCTGTCGGGCACGGATGAGGCCCGTGCGCGCGCGCTCTACGGCGGGAAGTTTCCGCTGGTCGGACGGATCGGAGCTGCGCCGGCGGCGATCGTCCAGGCCCTGGCGAAGGTGCGCTGGTACCGGCTGAGCCCGGCCCGCCTCTACTTCATCGACAACTCGGCCGGCTTCGGCAAACGCCGGGAGATCGCGCTGGCCGAAACAAGCTAGCGCCTCAGCTTCGCGGCTGCCGGTAATCGTTTGCGGAATTCGACCGGAAACAAAACGCGCACTAGCGCAGCGCGCGGCGCAGGATCTTGCCGACGTTGGTTTTGGGCAGCTCGCTCCTGAACTCCACCTGCCGGGGCACCTTGTAGCCGGTCAGGTTCTCGCGGCAGTAGGCGATCAGCGCCTCGGCGGTCAGGCTCTCGTCCCGCTTGACGACGAAGATCTTCACCGCCTCGCCGGATTTCTCGTCGGGGACGCCGACCGCGGCCACCTCCAGCACGCCCGGATGCATCGCCACCACCGCCTCGATCTCGTTCGGATAGACGTTGAAGCCGGAGACCAGGATCATGTCCTTCTTGCGGTCGACGATGCGGATGAAGCCCTTCTCGTCGATCACCGCGACGTCGCCGGTGCGCAGGAAGCCGTCGGCCATGATCACCTTGGCCGTCTCGTCGGGCCGGTTCCAGTAGCCCTTCATCACCTGCGGACCGCGCACGCACAGCTCGCCCGCCTCGCCCAGGGCCAGATCGCGGCCCTCGTCGTCCCGGATCGCCACTTCGGTAGACGGCACGGGCAGGCCGATCGAGCCGTTGTAGGCGGCCAGATTGAGCGGATTGATGGTCACCGCCGGCGAGGTCTCGGTCAGGCCGTAAGCCTCGATCAGCGTGTTGCCGGTCACCTGCTTCCACTTTTCGGCCACCGCTCTTTGCACCGCCATGCCGCCGCCCAGCGAGACGTTGAGCTTGCTGAAATCGAGCTTGGCGAAGCCCGGATCGTTGAGCAGGGCGTTGAACAGGGTATTGACGCCGGTGATGGTGGTGAACGGATATTTCGCCAGTTCCTTGACGAAGCCCGGGATGTCGCGCGGGTTGGTGATCAGCACGTTGGTCGCGCCGACCTTGAGGAAGGTCAGGCAATTCGCGGTCAGGGCGAAGATATGATAGAGGGGCAGCGCGGTGATGATGATTTCCCTGCCCTCGGCGAGATAGGGCTTCAACCAGGCGTGCGCCTGCTGCAGATTGGCGATGATGTTGCCGTGGCTCAGCATCGCGCCCTTGGCGACGCCGGTGGTGCCGCCGGTATATTGCAGGAAGGCGATGTCGTCGTGATTGACCGCAACCGGCGTGAAAGCCGCCGCGGCGCCGCGGGAGAGCGCCGTCTTGAAGCCTGTCGCCTGCGGCAGGGAAAAGGCCGGCACCAGCTTCTTGACGTGCCTGACGACGAAATTGACCAGGCCGCCCTTCACCGTGCCGAGCATGTCGCCCAGGCCGGTGACCACGATATGCTTGACCCCGGTCCTGGACAAAACCTCCTGCAAGACGTGGGCGAAGTTCTCGACGACGACGATCGCTTCCGCGCCCGAATCGTTGAGCTGGTGCTCGAGCTCGCGCGGCGTGTACAGCGGGTTGCAATTGACCACGGTGAGTCCGGCGCGCAGCGCCCCGAAGATGCAAATCGGGTACTGCAGCACGTTGGGCATCATCACCGCGATGCGCGCGCCCCGCTCGAGCCCCAGCACCGACTGGCAGTAAGCGGCGAAGTCGCGCGTCAGACGATCCAGTTCGGCATAACTGACCGCCTTGTCCATGTTGATGTAGGCGGTTCTGGAACCGAACTGACCGGCGCTGTTCTCGAACAGGGCGCCGAGGGAGGCGAATTCATCGACGTCGATATCGGCGGGAATGCCCGCCGGGTAGCTCTTGAGCCAGATCCTATCCATGTTGCCTCCAGTGACGCGGCGGGGCCGGCAGCCAGAATCAGCGCTCGAGCAGGCCGAACTTGTCCTTCACCTTCAGCCACTCATCGGCGTCCGCCGGCGGTTCCTTGCGTTCGATGATCGGCTTCCAGACTCTCGCCAGCTCGGCATTCAAAGCGGTGAAACGCTCCTGACCGGCGGGCACGTCATCCTCGGCATAGATCGCCTCGGCCGGGCACTCGGCGACGCACAGGGTGCAGTCGATGCACTCGTCGGGATCGATGACGAGGAAGTTGGGGCCCTCACGGAAACAATCGACGGGGCAGACATCGACGCAGTCGGTGAATTTGCATTTGATGCAGGATTCAGTCACAACATAGGTCATCGCGGGCCACCTTCGCAGAGTTCAGGAAAGGCGAAGTATAAGCGAAGCGCCCGCGGGCGGCCAAATTGCGCCCGGGCGCCGGCACGGCCATGATCGCAACATTTCGAAACAAAAATAGTCGTTGCGCATATTGCATGCGGATCGGATAACACTTATACTAAGGGCGTACCACTTAGGTAATATTATCTAAGCCATTGTATTACAACAACGTACTTCCCACATAAGGATTCGATCATGAAGAGTATGGAAAATATCGACGCCCGCGAAATCCGGCGCAAGCTCGCGATGAACCAGCAGCAGTTCTGGTCCAAGCTGGGCGTGACGCAGAGCGGCGGCTCCCGCTACGAGAGCGGGCGCAACATGCCGCGTCCGGTGCAGCAGTTGCTGCGTCTGGTGCATGTCGAACAGATCGATATCGCCAAGGTGAAGCGCGAGGACTTCGAAATCGTCGAGTTCCTGAAGTCCCAGGATCCGGAGCTCTACAAGTCCCTCAAGAAGCAGGCGCGCAGCAGCAAGAGCAAGAAAGCCGCTTGATGGCGGCCCGGCGCCTGTGAGGTGTCAGCACCTCACAGGCGTCAAGGACTGACGCAGACCTGCAGTCCCTGCTCGCGCAGCCGGCCGGCCAGGGCTTCGAGCCAAGCCTCCGGCAAGCGGGCCAGGCGCGGCGCCTCGAGTTGTTGCGAGGGGCGCGCCAGACCGTAGAGATGGACGCCGGCGATGCTCCCCTTGGCTCTGCCGAGCAAGGCCAGCCAGGATGCCAGATGCGCCTCGTCCGGGGGATTGCCGTCTTGCGCGAAAACGCAGGTCTGCACCCAGGTCGGACACAGTTCGGCGCAGCGCAGCAGACGCCTCAGAACCAGTTCAGGATCGAGATCGACGCCGTTGATGCGGCGTATCGCTTCCCGGCTGCCCGCATCCATCTTGAACCACACTTCGCCGTTGCGTCGGCCCAGACGCGCGATGCCCGCCCTCACCGGCGCCCGGTCGAGGCCGCTGCCGTTGGTGATCAGGCGCAGCTTGACCGCGCCCGGCAGACCGGAGCGATCCAGAACCCGTTCGACGAGTTCGACCGCCTGGAGGAATTCGCGCACGCTGGTCGCCTCGCCGTTGCCGGAAAAAGCCACGTCCTCGATCCGCCGCGCGCCTTCGGGCACGCGCGTGCGCATGAAATCGCCGTGCAGCGCTTGCGCCAGGAACTGGGTCAATTCCCGCGCCAGCAGGTCGAGGTCG
>JAJYXA010000257.1 GCA_021791235.1 Pseudomonadota bacterium | reverse complement strand
CTTCTTTTTTGCCGCAAGCGGTCATGGAAACAGCCAGCAGAGCAGCCAGGAGAACGGAATATTTCATTTGATTTCCCTTTTCTTACAAATATAAAAACCCACACCAGAGATCGGTCCGGGACTTGAAATCCAGCCGACGCGCGGAATTCTAACAAATCGGCAAAAGAAAACCACAATCTGTTGATTTTCTTCCATTACAGAACCTTTGCGTTGCGTAATTACCACATGCCGGGCCGCCGTGCGCGAGGCATGCGGCCTTGCCCGGCGGTTTCAGCGTGTCCCCGAGTTCCTGCACGCACCGATTTCTAGTCGACGAGTTTTGCGCGAACGAATTCCTCGAGCCTGTCCGGCAGATTGCCAGCGGTGAGCGCGCGCCGGTAAGCGGAACGGGCTTCGTTGCCTTTTCCCTGGGCCTCCATGGAGAGCCCCAACCCCATCCACCAGGTTCCCTGACCCGGTTGCAGTCTGAGGGCCTGCTCGTATTGCTTGGCAGCGTCCGGGTATTGCTTCAGCCGCACCAGCAAGGCCGCCAGCGTTGCATGGTACTCGGCGTTGACGCCGCGCCCCCCCATCCCGCTCTGCAAGGTTGCGGCCGCGTCTTCCGTGTCCCCGCGCGCCACCTGCAGGCGGGCCAGGCTGAGCGCGAACCACGCATGGTCGGGGTTCAATGCGCGTCCTGCGCGCAAAATCGCTTCGGCCTCCTCGTTCTGGCCAGCATCGCTCAACAGCGCGGCCAGCGCCTCGCGCGCGGCCACATGGCCGGGCGACAGTTCAAGCGTTTCCTCAAGCAGCGGGCGGGCCTGGTTTTCCCTGTCTTTCTGGATGAGCGTCAGAGCCTTGCGATAGCGTTCCTCCGCTGCTTCCCCGGCGGTGGGCTGGCTGTCTTCCTTGCGGATGACCGGCGGCTTTTCGGCGGGGATCGGCACATTCGCCGTCGTGGACACCGCGGACAGCTTGACCGGACTGGCTGGCGCGTGCGGGTTTTTCCCCGCATTCAAATCCGGTGATCTGAGCCGGATTTCGGCGACAACGGGTGCAGCCTGCGCTTTGGCGGGCGCGCGCATGCGCGGCGGCACGGCAGACGCCGGCACCCTACTCGGTACTGGGATCGCGGCTGCTGGCAGCATCACGGCGCGCTGCGTGATAACCGCCCTCGGCTGCGGAAGGCGTTCAGCAGGCCTGGACGCGAGCCAGATTCCCGCCCCGGCGAGTGGCAGCAATCCCGCGGCGACCAGCCACAGGCCCGTCCTGCGTCGCTTTGCAATGGCGGCCGGGCGCAGCAAAACCGGGGGGGATGCCGGGTCGGGTTGGCGCGCGTCAAGCGCGCGCAGCGTCTGGTTGATGATGCTCATACGGTCAGTCGAAAGTCGGCATGCAAAGCATTGCCTACGCAATCAGGTAAAGCCAGCTTGCGGCGGCTGCGCTTGCACCCAAGGCAAGCATCGCCAGCACCCAGCGTGCAGTGCGACTGACCGCTTTTGCCGCGAGCGTGTCACGCGCAGCATGATGCATTTCGCGCCAGCCGACGCGATGCAGGCCTTTGCCATACGCCAGCATGAGTGCCTTGTGAGCAATGACGTTGACGACGCGCGGCACACCGGCGCTGGCTTCGTACAACAGTCCGATGGCACGCGGGCTGAACGGTGGGCTGGCAAGACTGCAGCCTGCGCGCGCCATCCGGTGGGTAAGATAGGCTGCGAGTTCCTCGCGCCCCAGGGGGCGCAGGCAGTCATGAAAACTGATGCGGGTCTTGAGCTGCGGAATGGCCTGCAGCCGTTCGTCCAGTTCAGGCTGGCCAAACAGGACGATGGTCAGCAATTTCCGTTTCTCGGTTTCCAGATTGGAAAGCAGCCGTACCGTTTCCAGGCTCTCCAGCGAAATCGCCTGGGCCTCGTCGAGAATCAGTACCACGCGGGTGCCACGCCGGGCCAGCGCGATCAGTTTCAACTGGATCGCCTTGTGGACGCGGTAAAAACTTTCCTTTCCGGTCAGTTTGAGGCCCAGTTCTTCGGCGACGGCAAACAGGATGCCGGCAGGCTCGAGTGCCGGATTGGGTAGATAGAGCGCGCGGCAACGTTTGGGGAGCGAGGCCAGGAGGGTTCGGCACAACAGGGTTTTTCCGGTCCCGACCGCGCCGACGATCTTGATGAAACCCTCGCCGTTTTCCAGCGCATATAGAAGCGTGTCCAACGCGTCGCGGTGCGGGGGCGAGGCGAAAAAGAAATCGGTATCGGGCGTCAGCCCGAAAGGGGCTTCGACAAGCCCGAAATGGGCGAGATAGGAAAGGGCGTGCCGGCCGCCGGTCGATGAGGTCGACTTTCTCCCATCCAGAACCCCGCCGGCAGCGCCCAGCGAATTTTCGGCGTTGGAGAAAGCCATCGCCGTCATGGCGTCGCCGGTTGCCGTTCGAGCTTGTCGATGCGCGCCTGGGTCGCCTCCGCATCCGCCCGCCAGTCTTCCTGGCTGTCGATGACGGTCGGCTTGATGAGGATCACCAGTTCGCTCTTCTTCGAACTCTGATTGGTATTGCCGAAGAAGTAACCCAACAGCGGCACCTTGCCGAGCAGGGGCACACGGTTGGCGCTACCGTCGAAGGACTGCTTCATCATTCCGCCGATGGCGGCGATGCGGCCGTCTTCCACCTGCACAACACTGTCCGTTTCCGAGACGGCGCTGGAAGCGAGCGGCAGCGTCAGCTTGCCGGCCAGGCCGGCATCGATGTTCTTGATTTTTTCCGTCACCACACTCACCGACGGGCGGATATGCAGCGTGATGCGGCCGTTTTCGTCGATCTGCGGCGTGATGTCCAGCGCAATGCCCGAGAAGAACGGTTGCAGCGTCACGCTGGGCGTGGTCGTGGTGCCGGCACCGCCGGTATTGCTGGTGGTCGACACATTGGTGACGAAGAAATCGTCGGTGCCGACCTTGAGCACGGCCTGCTGGTTGTTCAGCGCCGCGATGCGCGGGCTGGACAGCACATGCACCGACCCCTGGGTTTCCAGGAAATTGATGAGGGCAGCGAAACTCTTGGTCTGGAATGCGAGGCCGAAGATGCCGGCCGAAGTGCCCGCCGCCGCCGGCATGCCGCTCCCGAGCACATCCGCCAGAGAGCCGCTGGCGGCGCCGGTCAGCAAATCGAAGTTGCCGGCATTGGCGCCCGAGGAATATTTATGCTGGCCGTCATGCAATACCGACCAGTTGATGCCCGTCTGATAGCCGTCGTTGAGCTGCACCTCGATGATTTTCGCCTCCAGCATGACCTGGCGTTCAACCGCCGAGGCCGTGGCCTTCAGGAAGCGTTCGACATCCCGCATGGTGCGCGGCGTGGTCTTCACCACCACGATTCCCGATTGCGGGCTCAGGATCACCTTGCCGGACTCGCCGACGATGGCATCCAGCGCCATTTTCAATTCGCCCCAGAAGTCCGAATTGAGCGTCGTGTCGATCCTGCTGGTTTCCAGCGATTGTTGCGTGGCGCCGCTGCCGGTTACGCCGCTTGCGCCACCGGTGCCCGAAGCGGTACTGACGGAGCCGGAAATCACGCGCATGTCCGACGAGCCGGTGCGTGTCCCTGCCAGGTAGTTGACCTTGAAGATGCGGGTCTGCGGCGTCAGCGGCTGCACCACGATGCGGTGTCCCTCCATCGTGTAGTCGTAACCATACAGATCGCGAATGGCGGACATCGCCTCGGGCACGGTGACGTTCTTGAGGTTGGCAGAAATCGTACCCGCCACATCGGGATGCACCAGCATGCTGTAGCGGGTGCCGGAGACGATCGCCATGAATACATCCTGTGCAGGCGCGCCATTGACGACCAGATCGAATCGCGGCTCGACCGGCGCGGCTGCCGCCTTGGGCAGTTCCAGCTTGAGCGGCGGCAACAGCGCTGCCCGGGCCTGCTCCTCGGTCATCGCATGGGGAGCGGGCTGCGCCTGCGCTGCCTGGGCAACTTCCTGCCGGATCGCCTGCTGCGTGTCGCGCGGCGTCAAGGGACCGGCACACCCCAACAGGACCAGCGGGCCGGCAACAATCGTGGTGTAGCGCTTCATCATCCGCAATATCTCCCGTTTATTATTGGCCGCGCAATCGTTTTTCGACGTGCGGATAGAGTTTGAGCACCGTGACCTCCGCGCCCCGGCGCAGCACGACTTCGCTTTCGGTGATGCGCACCACGCGGGCGTCCTGGTAGCGTCCGCCCACGGCTAGCTCCTGGCCGCCGATGACGGCAAGTCTCTGCTTCCCGCGCCGCTTGATGGCGGTGAGCGAAATGCCTGGACTGGCGCTGCCTTCGGCGGCAGGCGCCGCAGGCAGCGCCGTGGGGTCCGGCAGGACTGCCCGTGCGCACGGTATCGTCAGCAGCGCGATCGCGGCACACAGCATCATACGCGCAGCCATGCTTCCTCCAGGCTCAGGGTGTGGACGATCAGGGTCAGCTTCAAATCGGGGCGGTCGGCTGTATCGAGCGTCGCCTCGACCCAGTTGAGATGCCAGGGCAAGGCCTCCAGGCGCTCGAGATAGGCGACCAGTCCGGCATAGGACCCGCTCACCGTGATCTCGAAACCGTGCCGGTAGAATCCCGGCGGGCTCCCCTCGGGCGCACCCGGCAGCGATACGGGATGCGGATCGAGCGTCTTGAACGCGACAATCCGGACACCGGACTGTCCGCGCACCACGTCCTTCAACACCTGGACCATGCGCTCGGGCGGAATCAGTGAACGCTCGCGCGTTTCAAGTTCGGCATTCAAGCCGGCCAGTCGCGTTTCCTGCGCGGCCAGCCCCTCCCGCGCCGTCCGATCCGGATTGCGCCCAGTCTGGCTGGCCAGCAGTTTCTGCTGCTGTTCGATCTGCACCAATGCCGAATGCGCGCTTTGCAGGCGGTCATCGGCATTCCGCATGCGCTGTTGCCCCGCGTCGATCAGCAGGGTTTGCACCAGCGCGAGCGCCACCACAACCGCCGCAGCGAAAACGAACAGGCGTTCCCGCAGGCTCATCGTGCCGATACGCGAACCGACCTCACGCCATTTGTCACCGGCCATCGGATACCTCCTTGTCTGCGGGGTTGTTCGGGCTGCCCGAATACAAGGCAAAATCGACATGCCCCGGCAACTCGGCGGAGCGGGGCTGGCCATCGCCTGCGGACTCCGCAAGCGCGGCATCCATGCCCGAGAATTTCATGCCGGC
Source organism: Pseudomonadota bacterium (assembly GCA_021791235.1). Next base: position 5,120 of record JAJYXA010000257.1, on the reverse strand, counting down.
AAAAGGCGGCTGTTTGCCGAGCCGATCCATATACGTCGCCACCAGGCCGGCATTCAGGGCCGATCCCTTGAGTGCCACGTAGTCCGGCGAGAGGGTGAAGCCATTCAACCAGACGCCTTCCGTGCTGCTTTGCGCGAGCGCGCGCAAACGGGGAGAAAATCCGGCCGACGTGCTGTCGATGATGCTGCGCATCGACGCCAGCAGCGCCTCGCGTTGCGCCACCCGGGCCTGTGCTGCCTTGACGCGCTCCGTCAGGAGCGCGCTTACCGGCCGGGTCGCAGCCGCGCTCAGGCGGTCCAGTTCCTGCTGCGCCGCCGCTTGCCGGGCTTCCTCCTGCGCGGCCCGTTTTTCGAGCGTATTCGCCCGGTAGGCCAGATACCCTCCCCATGCCAGCGCGACGGCCAGAATCAGACCCAGGCCCAGCGCCATTTCACGCAGGCCGAACGCATAGCGCTTCTTGAGCAGCAGCGGACTGATCAGATTGATCTGCTGGCTCATGGCTTGGTCTCTTCCATCCGCAATGCTGCGCCGATGGCATGGATGCAGTGCGGCGGCAGTGCGTTCGCATCCGGCAAGGCCGCGATATCCAGCACATCCGCAAGATCGAGCACCTTGACCGGCAAGGCAAGATTGCCTGCCAGGCCATTGCGCAAGCCCTCGACGCGCTCCATCGGGGCCAGCAACAGGTGATCGACGGGAATCCCGCCGAACTGGCGGTCGAAATGATCCAGGCTGCGCTGGATTTCCAGCGTCAGGCGTTCGAGCACGCTGTCCATGCCCTCGATTTCCAGCACGGCCGGATTCACACCCAGCGTGCGCGCCATGCAAAGTTCGCCATCCAGCGTCAGCGTCAGCAGGCCGCCGGTTTCAATAAACGAGAACAGCGCCAGCGCGCGCCCCGGGGTTTCCAGCCGGGTGGCCAGGTTGCGCTGGGCGGTTTCCATGATGTCGATGATGGTCAGATTCAGCCCGGCGTTGGTCGCAAGCACGGCCTCCTCTGCCAGCAGGCTGTTCTTTGCCGCCACCGCAAATATCTGCCGCACATGGCTCACATGCTCCGGATGCGGCACGTCCAGCACGTCCACCGTACCGTCGTCGGCATGAAAATCGAGCATGTCCTGGATCTGCCAGCGCACCGCGGACTTAAGTTCGTCGGCCGGCACATTCGGTGCATCAAGCAAACGCAGCCTGTAATCAGCCGGATTCAACACCAGGCTGACCGGGCCTTTGCCATGCAGGCGGGCCAGCGCCTCGCTCCAGTTGTCGCCCTTGACCGGCACCACGCCCGCAGCGAGCAGCTTGGGCACGGGCACCCTGCGGTCGACACGCGCATAGGCAATACGTCCGGGAAGACGCAAGTACGCGGTTAAGCCCTGCTCGCTTGCTCGGCGGAAAAGCTGCATGTGACGGACCTGAAAATTTTTCTGAACTTAAATAAATAAGCCATTGTTGTCAAAGGATTTATCCAGAATCAGTACATCTCGCGCAGGTAAATCAGGGATTTGCTGCCGCGATACAGGCCGAAACTGGCCCGCGCCGCGGGATTCTGGTCATATGCGCCACCGCTCCAGCGCCCTTGCAGCCAGGTTTGCGAGGCGGGCACAGCGGGCGTTACCACACCTGCCACACAAGTGCTGCCGCTGGCGGTGGCGCCCAGCTGGACGGTGAGATCGACGCTGCCGGTGTTGCCCGCACCTGGCGCGGAAAACCGCAGATTGCCCCGCCCCGCATTGAAGCGTCCGGACAGCGACACCGACGTCTCGCAGGCATTGAGGTTACGCCGCCAGCCGGACAGCGCCACCTGGTTCGCAGCAAGCTGGGTGCAGAAATCCGCCGTATTGAGGGCAAATCCGCTGCCATTCCAGTAGCGCGTCTCGATCGGGACCGGCAGGCCGAGCAGTTCCGAACCCAGCGCATTGGTCAGGACCAGCTGACCGAAGCGGATCTGATTGCCGGCGTCGAAGGCAATGCTCGCAAACAGCAAAGGTGTTGGGGTGTCGACGGTGCCATTGCCGGACACGGCTGATTCGGCGATGTCCTGGATGCTCATCGACAGGCTGATGTCCGCAGTGAAGGGGGCGACCGGGGTGGTGCGCACAAACGCGATCTCATCCGCTGCATTGGCAGTCAGGACGCCCGTCCCGCCGCCGCTGGCCGTGACGGTCGGCGACCCCAGCAAACCGATATCCAGGTTGCCGGTGACGGGGGTATAGGTTTGCACGGCACCGGCGGGCGCGAGCTTCCACAGCGCGCCCGCATAGTTGAGCGTGACGGCGCCGGCGGCATTTTTCGCCGTGATCGTGGCCTGCGGCAGCGTGAGATAGCCGAAGGGCTGGCCGGCATAGGTGAACGAACGCGTGGCGCAGGTGGTGTCGTTGAAGGTCTTGAACTGGGGAATGCTGGCGCCCGTCAGGTCGAAATGGTCGGGCACGAAACGGCCGACATTGAAGGCAGTCGATTCGATATTCATTTCGGCCGTGGTGGAGCCGTCGGCAGCATCCACCGCGGCAAAGCTGGCGTCCACCAGTTTCATTGCGAAAGCGCCGACCTCGGAATAGCGGGCGCCGGCGGTCGTCACCGTCCCGGACGTCGCAGACCAGGTACCGGGGGTGAGTACGCCAAGCGTACAGCCCGCACCCGGCAGTACACACCCGGTCAGGCTGGCTGCCGGGTTGCCGGCGTAATTCGCAGTAGCGACGCCGGCCGCGTTGAACGCTGTCGCGGCGATGCGGAATGGCTGACCGGCCTTGTGCACGTTGCCCCCACTCGCTGCGGTGTTGGTGAGCGCACGCGCTGTGCCCGCCGTCACGCTGTCGGCATCGCTCACCATCACACCGCCGAAGCTGGCCGGGCGGATAGCGAAGTTGTCGGTCGAGCAGGCAACAATCGTTGGCGCACCGGTTGTCGGATACGTCATGCGGATGCGTGCATTGGGCCAGGCATTGGGTTCGCTGATGCCTGCCAGCGTCTTGCGTCCCGTGTCGGCAGTCGTGAAGGTGAGCGTCCCCAGGTTGCGGATCAGGCCATATGCGCCGCAACTGGCACCCGCCGATGCATCGACGAGCTCCAGCTTCACATCGCCGGCAAAGGCAGTTTCGACGGCCGTCCCGCCGCTCTTGAGGGCAACCACGGCCAGATTGAACGCGCTGGCGGCAACCTTGGTATGAATCACGCCATTCACGCTACCGGCGGCCGTGCCAGTCTCGAATGCATTGAAACCGGTGGGCGCGACCACCGGGGTTCCGCTACATGGCCGCGTCTGGCTCATCACCTGGCTCAGTTTCGCCGCGTTCATCGCGCCCTTGTATATGCCGACCTCATCCAGATTGCCGCTGAACTTGAAGCCCGGGCCGCTTTCCGTGGACGCATTGTTCTCGCCGCCGATCGACGCGGCGCCGGCATCGGTGCCCCAAGTGCCGGTATAGGTTTGCGTGACATAGGCGAGCTGGGTGCCAGCCTGGTTGTAGACATAGAGGCTCTTGGTCTTGGCCCCGAGATCCGCCACCGCCGCGACGAAATACCAGGTGTTGTTCTGGATGACTTTGGGCGTGTCCAGAATGATCGGGTTCACGGCCCGCGTGTAGAAACGCAGCCTGCCGGTGCCGCCGTCGCCCAGGCTGAAGCCATAGCCGCCGGTATTGCTCTGGTCGTCGATGAAGATGCGTTGCCCGCTCTTACCGTTGTTGGTGGTGCGTATCCAGGCGGTCAGGGTGAAATCCGTGGTGAGGTTGGGGAACGATGTAGGCACCCCCACATAATCGTTGCTGCCGTCGAAGACGCCGTAATTGCAGGTGCCCGGCGTGCCTGTGATGGCCGGCGTCACGTTTCCTGTGGTCGCGCCGTTGGAGGCCGTCGCGTCATAACCATGGCCGGAACTATCCAGTACCGCGCCTGCCGCCCCTGACCAGATCCCCTCGTCCATATGAAACGCAGCGATCGGCCCCGGGACATAGAATCGCACTGCCGAATTGGCGAGTGGCACGACAGGCGTGGACCACACCGCATAATCCGTTGGGCTCAGCTGCCAGCCTATTTGCGCGGACCCGCCGGTGGGATGGCTGCTCGGGCCAAACTGGTAGACGAATTCGTTGGTCGTTTCCTCGAGAATGATCTGCAGGTTGAAGCTGCCGGTACGCGTCGTGGCTCCCCATTCGGGGACGTTCACCCAGGTGACGACGAAGCGGCGATTGGGCGCTGTGCCTTCGGTGGCGTAGCTCACATAGCAGGTCGCGGTGGGACACACACCCGACAACCCGCTCGGCGTTGCATCCAGGTCCACGCCATAGATGCGCATGGTTCTGGAAACGCTGGCGGTGGGATACGGATAGGTATAGGTCGGCGGCGGCCCCACCGTCTGGGTGCCATAGCCACAGTATCCGTTGTTGAATTGCAGCCGACCATTGCTCATGATCTGCACCTGCGTGTAGTTCACGCCGCCGAAATTGAATGTGAACCCCAGCGGAAGCTGCGCCGTGATGTCGTCATCGATGCGAGCGCCCGCGTAGCCCGAACTGCATGCGGCGCCGTTCGACCACACCACGCGCGTATGGGCCGCCGGGTTGACCCAGTTCGAGGTCGTGGCCATGCTGGAATAGGTCGCCGCGTGCGCCGGCGCGAGGGCTAGCGCAATCCCGAGCGGACCGCCAAACAACGGAACGACCAGACTGCCCCAGGTGAGACGGCCGAACATTCGGCACGCAGCGGACGCGAGACGCATGGCGATCCTGTTCATTTCGAAAAGCTCGCCTGGATCTGCCGCTCGACATAATCCACCTCGTTGGGCGCGCCTGAAGTCGCGGTCGAGGTGATGAGGTAAATCGCGACCGTATCGGCGCCATCGGTCTCCAGGGTACGACTGCAGATGACTTTCACCTGAAACGCGGCTAGCGTTCCCGTTAACGTCAAAGTGGATGAAGCCGGGCACGGCGCCGGGCTCGGCTGCAGGTTTTGCGGGTCGATCACCTGCCACGCCCCCCATTCAATACCGGCACGGGCCGCCAGATAGGCACGCGCGCCCTGGATGTCGAGCGCGCTGCTGATGTGGCTGGTGCGCGACAGCGACACCATGTAGGTCGCCAGCGCGGCCAGCACGACCAGCAGGAAGATCGCGGTCGGCAAAA
>JAJYXA010000376.1 GCA_021791235.1 Pseudomonadota bacterium | reverse complement strand
CAGGCCCATGAAACCGACGGCGTAGTCCACGCGCCTGGCCGTCTCCGCTGCGTCCATGCCGGCGCGGCGCAGGCCGAAGGCGACGTTGTCGTACACCGTAAGCCAGGGGAAGCTCGCATCCTCCTGAAATACCACGCCAACGCCCTCGGGCACGCGTCCCGCAACCTGCTTGCCCTCGAAGCTGACCCTGCCGGTGGTGGGGGCGCTCAGCCCCGCGAGCACATCCAGCAGCGTGGACTTGCCGCAGCCGGAGGGCCCCACCACCGAGAAGAACTCGCCGCGCGCGATGTCGAGGTCGATCGACCCCAGCGCGTGCACCGGACGCGCACCGGGGTAGGTGCGCGTTACGGCGCGCAGCGTCGCGTGGAAATCAGTGTGCGCCTGGCCGTTCGCGCTCACTTGCGCAGATCGGCCGGCAGGAAACCGGTATCGACGATCTTGCTCCACTCGACCGGGCCTTTCTGCTTGCCCACGATCTGCAGCCCCTCGACCATGCGGTTCATCGCATCGTAGTCGAAGCGGCCGTCGGACCAGTAATGGATGGCGACGAAGCGCGCGAACACCTTCTTGTACAGCGCCGGGTCGCCGTTGTAGGCCTTGGCGGTAATCTCCGCGGCTTCGTCCGGGTGGGCCATGATGTAGTCCACGCCCTCGCGGCGGGCTTCGAGGATGCCGCGCAATTTGGCGCTGCCCGATTTGGCGTACTCTTCGGTGGTGACCGCGACCGTCTGCGTCATGTTGGGCGGCAGCACGTCCTTGGTCCAGAACACCGGCTGCAGCTTGTCCTCGTTCTGCGCCCAGACCGGCTCGCCCGACATGCCGGCGTCGATTGCGCCGTTGACCACCGCGGAAACGTTGGCGCCGATGCCGCCCGCGGGCACCAGCTTGACCGATTTCGCATCGATGCCCTGCGCCTTGAACGCCATGAGGATCAGCATATTGGTGACCGAGCCGGGAGCGGTGAAGCCGACCTTCTTGCCGACAAGATCCTTGATGCCGTGCAGCGGCGAGCCCTTCTTGGCCATCCACAGGATGTCGGCCACGCTCTGCACGCCGCCGCCGATGATGCGCAGGGGCACGCCGTTGTTGATGGCTTCCACTGCGGCGGGCAGGGCTACCTCGCCGAAGGGCAGGTCGCCGGCCAGCGTATTGCGCACCGAGGTGCCGCCGCCCTGCGAGGTGAGGATGCCGGTGACGTCCACGCCGTGCTTCTTGAAGAAGCCTTTATTCATCGCTACTGCGTAGGGGGCGCCGTAGAAGGCGGCACCCCAGTGGGTGACGGTGATGGTCTCGGCCCGCGCGCTGGCAACGGCGCATAACACGGCCGCGAGGAGCCCCAGCTTTAGCAGATGCCTCCGCATACCCAATCCTTTTCCGTTTTTGGTCGCCCGTTTGTGGTGCATCAGGTGTGGTCTGATGTAAGAAGGCAGGAAACTAGCACGCCAGTTCTCCGCCACCGGGAACGCGGCAACGGATTGGTTTCCTTGGGTGTTGATCATTGGAAGTCCTCCGGTAATCGACCTGGGCGACATGCCCGGCCTTCAGAATTAAGTCATAGGGCAATCTGTCGTAATCGCCGAATTCCACATCGTGACCGAGAGCATCTCGCCAGTGGTGGGTACGCCGGCACGGACAATACATACGTCGGAACCGCCGGCTGGCGGCGACCGCCACCGCGGCCGACAGCGCCGCTTCGCCATAGGGCAGGCCGCCCTAGCCAGCACGTCGGGGAAGTGTGGCGCCACCGCCTTTCCAAGTCAAGATGCCGTCGACGATATCGACCCCGGCCGCCCAATCCGCTCGCTGCCTCATTTGCCGAGGTATTCGGCGCGATACCAGTCGTTGACCTCGTCGCCGGTCGTCAGCCACACGCCCTCATGTTCGGCCATGTACTTGAACGCCCGCTCGAGATGTTTGGCGCGGAACGGCTGGCCGACCAGGAATGTGTGCAGGCATATCGGCATGATGCGCGCGTTGTGCTTGCCCTCCCGGTACAGCACATCGAACTGGTCGATGATCATGTCGCCAAACTGCTCGCCGCTGACGCCGATATTCATGATCGCCGGGATATCGTTCAGCTCGACCGTATACGGCACCGAAATCAGACTGCCTTTCTTGACATTGAACTTGAACGGCTGATCGTCAGCAGTGAAATCGCACAGGTATTCGACCCCTAGGTCGGCAAGGATGTCCGGGGTATTGAAGGTTTCGCACAGGAAGGGACCGAGCCAGCCCTTGGTCTTGCGGCCGAGCCGCTTCTCCATCTCGGTGAGCACGGTACGGATGATTTCGCGCTCTTCGGCCTCGCTCTTGCCACTCAAGAAGTTCGCCGGCGCATTGTTGATGCCGTGGCCGATCCAGGCCCATTTTCGCTTCTCGCCTTCCTCGATGATGCGCGGATACTCGCGGATGAGGTCTGAGTTCAGACATATCGTACCCCGATAACCGTAGCGGTCCATCATGTCCATCATGCGCCACAGGCCGACGCGGTTGCCGTAGTCGCGCCAACCGTAGTTCAGCGTGTCCGGCGTGAACTTGGCGGTGCCGGGCACCAGCGCCGTGCCCGGAATGTCTTCCGGAAAATGCTCGATGTTGATGTAGGGCACGACCGCCACGCGCGCCCCGTGCGGCAGCTTCAGCGGCTTGCGGTCGATGATCGGGGAAAACTCGTAACGGCTGGTCTGTGTCAGTTTGGCGCTCACTTTGGATGCTCCTTCGTAATCATGGGTCAGCGCGAGATTGCGGGCGACTTTTTCAGGTAATCGATTACCTCCGCCTTAGTCACGACGTCGCCGTACTTGCTGTTGATGTCGAACAGATTGGCCTCATGCACGTCGGGATGGCGATCGCCGACGCAGTCACGCACGACGATAGTGCGAAAGCCATGCTGGACCGCATCGACCGAGCTGGCACGGATGCAGCCGCTGGTGGAGCAGCCGATCAGAATCGCGGTGTCGACACGCTTGGCGGTCAGCATTGCCGCCAGACTGGTGCCGTAGAACACGCTGGCATATTGCTTGGTGATGATGGTTTCCTCCGGCCTCGGCCGCACCTCGTCGCAGGTCTGCGCGTACGGGTTGCCCTCGACCAGGCACTTGAGCACCGGGGCCTTGCGGATCCACACCCCGCCGTCGGCAAAGGTGACGGGGTTGTAGCGTACGATCGTGTGAAACACGGGAATCTTCGCCGCGCGTGCTGCGCCCAGCAGTTCGACGCTTTCGCGCACGGCGGGGGGAACGCCGGGCGCGAACAGCGGCGAGCCCTCGGTGGTGTAGCCCTTCATGAAATCGATGACAATCAGCGCCGGCGTGTCGCCGAAGCCGATTCTGTTGTCCCAAACGCCTGCGTAATTGCTCTGTTTGTCCTGTGCCATATCGCCCTCTTCGTTCGCCCAATAACTCCTCGTCGTGCAAGGCGCGCGCCGATTGCGCGCCGCGTCTGCATCCGATCACGCCTCTTCAACGCCACCGCAGCGGTCCCCAGCGAGGCGACACCGCGCTACGGCCGCGCCGATGTTCAACCAGGACCGCTCGGCCAGTCGTCGTTTCTCGAATGCCGCAATCTGCTCGCGGTGTTGCAGGGTGAGCCCGATCTCATCCAGTCCGTTGAGCAGACAGTCCCTGCGGAAAGCATCGATCTCGAACGCAAAGCATTCACCGCTCGGCGTAGTCACCCGCTGCTGCATCAGGTCGATGCACAGCCGATACCCGGGACGGGCCGCAACCTGCGCGAACAGCGTGTCGACCTGAGCGGCAGACAGACGCACCGGCAGCAGGCCGTTCTTGAAACAGTTCGAGAAGAAGATATCGGCAAAACTCGGCGCGATCAGCGCGCGAATGCCGAAGTCCTTCAACGCCCACGGCGCATGCTCGCGGCTGGAGCCGCAGCCGAAGTTCTCGCGCGCAAGCAGGATCGTCGCGCCCGCATACTCGGGTCGGTTCAAGACGAAGCCGGGGTTCGGCCGCCGCCGCGCGTTGTCTTGTTCCTCGCGGTAAGGGTCGAGGTAGCGCCAGTCGTCGAACAGATGCGGTCCGAAACCGGAACGCTTGACCGACTTCAGGAATTGCTTCGGCAGGATTGCGTCGGTATCGACATTGGCGCGATCAAGGGGTACGACGCCCCCCTCGTGCAGAGTGAATTTGTCCACTTTGTTGCCTCTTCAGCCCGGAAATTGCCGGACGTCGACGAAATGCCCGGCGATCGCGGCGGCAGCGGCCATCGCCGGGCTGACGAGATGCGTGCGGCCGCCGGCACCCTGGCGGCCTTCGAAATTGCGGTTCGAGGTGGATGCGCAGCGCTCGCCGGGGTTGAGCCTGTCCTCGTTCATGCCCACGCACATGGAGCAGCCGGGATCGTGCCATTCGAAGCCGGCTTCGATGAAAACACGCTGCAATCCCTCGGCCTCGGCCTGCGCTTTGACCAGGCCGGATCCCGGCACCACCAGTGCCTGCCGAATCCCAGAGGCAATACGCCGGCCACGCACGACCGCCGCCGCCATGCGCAAGTCCTCGATGCGCGAGTTCGTACACGAGCCGATGAAGACCTTATCGAGCGGGATATCGACGATCCGCACCCCGGGTTCGAGGCCCATGTATTCAAGGGCGCGCAGAATCCCCGCGCGCCTGACCGAATCGGGCTCGTCGCCCGGATCGGGCACCGCTCCGTCAATCGCCGTCACCATCTCCGGCGACGTTCCCCACGTAACCTGGGGAGCGATCCTTCCCGCAGTTATCTCGACCACCCGGTCAAACTCTGCCCCCGGGTTGCTGGTCAAGCTGCGCCAATAGGCGATAGCTTCGTCGAGAGACCGGCCTGTCGGCGCGAAAGGGCGGCCAGCGCAATAGTCGATCGTCGTGTCATCCACCGCCACCATGCCGGCGCGCGCGCCCGCCTCGATCGCCATGTTGCACAGCGTCATTCGCCCTTCCATGCTGAGGGCGCGCACCGCCGGGCCGGCGAACTCTATGACGTGCCCCGTCCCCCCGGCGGTCCCGATCAATCCGATGAGCGCCAAGGCCATATCCTTCGCGCCGACTCCCTCCGCCAACGCACCCTCGAAACGCACCAGCATCTTCCGCGCTTTTTGCACCACCAGCGTCTGAGTGGCGAGTACATGCTCGACCTCGGAGGTGCCGATGCCGAAGGCAAGCGCGCCAAGCGCACCGTGCGTCGCGGTATGCGAATCGCCGCACACCACCGTCATACCCGGCAAAGTGAACCCCTGCTCGGGCCCGACCACATGGACGATGCCCTGGCGCGGATCGTGCAGGCCGAACTCGGTGATGCCGAACTCGGCGCAGTTGGCGTCCAGCGTCTGTAACTGCAGCCGGGACAGCGGATCGGTCATTTCCCGGTCACGGTGCGAAGTCGGCACATTGTGATCGGCCACCGCCAGGTTGGCGGCGATGCGCCACACTTTGCGCCCGGCGAGCTTCAAGCCCTCGAACGCCTGCGGCGTGCTCACCTCGTGCAGCAAATGGCGGTCGACATAAAGCAGGCCCAGGCCGTCGCCAGCCTCGCGGATGAAATGCTCATCCCAAAGTTTCTCGTAGAGCGTCGGTGCTTGCGTCATTTCCTCAGTGCCTCGTAGTGGGCGAGCTTTTCGAGATCGGCAAAGTTGCATCAGCGACCTATCGCGCTGGCGGACCGCAACGGCCCGGCAGCGCGAAGATCGGCACCGTCGCGAGACGCTATTTCGCGACGAACGTACCTTGGCCTGCCGCCTCCAGCACGCCGAGCGAAACATCCTTTGCGCCGACGCCCGGCGTATTGAATCGCGACAGCTTGCCCTGTACAAAGATGGTCGCGTGGCGCCGTTTCAGGTCGATCGTGTGCCCCTGGTTCGAAATGATCGACCAGCCGCCGTCCTGCGTCTTCAGCGGTCGCATGTTGAATATCAACGCCTTCCAGAAATCGCCCTTCTTGTCGTACGCCTCGGCGAAGTAAAACACCCAAGTGTCGGCGTCCAGATACATCACCTTGCGGCTGTACGGGTGTTCCTGCGGCATCGTCGCCTCGATCACGTACACCTCGCGCGGTTCCCACTCATCCTTCGGGTTCCAGTACGGCGGTCCGCTCAGGTCGACGTCTGGGAACGCCTTCTGCTGATCTTTCTCGTTCTCGTTCCATGGCGGCGCCTTGCTGTGCGCGACTGCCAGCATCCAGCGCTTGCCCAGCAGTTTGTACTGCGGGTACCACAGCGGGTACGCGCTCATGACCTCAATCTCGTCAGCCAGCTGATCCGTGCCGCCGATCGGGTCCGCCCAGGCGCCGCCCGACAACCGGCGCGTGCGCCGCACCGACTTGATGTAGGCCGAGATCTCGTCCGGGCGCCCGTCGTTGTAGCGCACCGTGAAGGTGCCGAGGCCGCGGATGTCGTACGGGTAGTGCGCGAACAACAACTGGGTGTACTGGACCGAACCGTCGCCCAGCACCGGTTGGCCGTCGATGCGTCCGGTCATGAAGTTGCGGATCAGCGCCCAGTGCTGCACGCGTTCGATGCCTTTGTCACCATCGATGAACAGGAATGCGAACTGCGGATAGTCCTGCAGATCGCCGCGCGGATAGCCGCCGGCACGGTCGGCATTCCACATGAGCTTCACTGCCGCGTTCGGGTCGTTCATGTCGACGTTCGGAAACGCCAGTCCTGCCTTGTAGCCCGAGATCCGCCGCGTCTTGGGATCGAACTTCACCTCGCCCGCATATTTCTTGGTCGCCTCGATCCAGCGCGGATCCTTCGGCACCGGCTCGGAGTGCCGCAGCGTCATTTTCAGGCCGTAATTGCGGATCAGGATCTCCATCTTCTCCGGCAGCATGCTGGCGATGGTCTTGCCCTCGAAGGTGTCGCTCTTGACCTTGTCGAGGTTGCCCTTGTCGACCACCGTCCCGGGCGCGAGCTCGGCGGCCGCAGCCACGGCGCCGAATGCGGCCAGCACCACGGCCGCGAAACTACGAAACAATTTCGGATTCATCTTGCCTCCTTGTGAGTGCGATTCATTGGTTTTTCGTGCGTCAGAACTGGCGGGTCAACCGGAAAACCAGTTGGTTGTTGTTGGCGAAATAGCCCATCAGGCCGGCGTTGGTTTCGACTTGCCCGGGTTGCTTGTTGCTGCCGCGGCTATAGAACAGATCGGCCTCTGCCTTAAGGCGCCATTTATCGCCCATGACGAACTCGACACTCGGGACGACGAAGCCGCCGCCGTAGGTGGCATCCCAGCCGGCCGCAAGCGTCGGGTTGACGCGGTCGTTGTTGTAGTTCATCGCAAGAATCGCAGTCAGGATGGCGCTATCCTGCTTGCGCGGCAGCCCGAAGCCGGCCAGGTAGACGATATCGTCGTTCCGGTCGTAGCCGAGCACGCGCGTATTGAACAACTGCACCGAGAAGAACGACGGACGGCTGGTGCCGATCAGCTTGCTCAGGTTGATTTGCTTGTCCATGCGGAACATCGTCACCAGCGTGTTCTTGAGCTTCACGCCGGCGAAACCCGGCAGAAAGCCGCCGCCGAAGTTGCTGCCATAATTGAAGGGCACATCCCGGTTGTAGACGACCTCGGTGCTGAACACGGCGTCGAGCGCCCCCGAGTAGCCGCTGACGGTCGCACCGTAGACGTCGATCTCGGGATAAATGAAATCGCCCAACAACCCCTTGGGGGCGGCCTTGTACGGCGTGCCGCCGATCGCCGCGCTGGGATTGACCACCGGATCGTTGTTGAAGGTCTTCATCGCCACGACGGAATAGTTGATCCCCGCCGCCTCCCCCCCCCAGCGCAGGCCACCCGTGACGTCGTCGATATTACCTGCCGGGTGATGGTAGTCGTAGTTGGTGAGATTCGTCCCGGGCACGGGGCTCGGCCCGAAGAAGTTGACGCCCTTGTTCGGTTGATTCGCCCAGCGCCCGCCCGTAAGGTCGTAGGTGTTGCCGATATCCTTGCCGCGATCCCAACCCGGCCGGACAATCACCTGCAGCGAGCCCTTGGCCTCGGGAACCTGGATGCGCATGTTGGCCAAGATCAGCGGTTTGCGCAGGTCCTCGTTCTCCACCTCGAGGAAGGAGCGCCAGCGGTAGTCGTAGCCGTGCACGACGTCCAAGGCGCGGAAAAAGTCCGTTTCCCCCCATACTACCTGCTGCTTGCCCAGCCGGAAGTTGATGCGCTCCCCGGCGGGGAAGTCGACGTAAAGCTCGCGCATGTCGGCGTTGTTGTACTGGTCCATCAGGTTGCCGGATTGCCCGGGCAAATTGTCGAGGCGCTTGAGGTAACTCGTCTCGACCTCGCGGTCGAGGCGCGCAATCGCCTTCAGCTTCGCCACGGAGCCGAGCTTGGCGTCGGCATCAAGCAACAGGGAGCCGCGCAGCATGGACAAATCGTGCCGGTCGTTCTGCGTGGTTTCGGGCGGGTTCCCCAGATTGAACGACGTCCAGCCGCGCACATAACCGCCCAGCTTGAGCGCCGGCTCCGATCCATCGCTTTCGGCGGCGGCCACCGAACCCGCGATCGCCGCCAGCAGCATCGCCGCCGCGGTCTTCCGCATCCTGGCGGGACAAACGGAATCTTTTCTTCCTCTCATGACTCTCTCCTCCTGATCGTTGCCTGTCAAAAAGATGCACCCCTTTGCTACACGTCAAGCAGCGGGCGCGGCGGCAACGCTCGTCTGCTCGCGTTTCCGCCCCTCCCGGTTGAAAATGAACGCCGGCTTCAACATGACGACAAGCGCCGGCATCAACAGCAGCGAGCTTGCCGCCGAAATAAACAGCCACAAGGCCATCAGCATCCCCATCTCAGCCTGGAAGCGAATCGAGGAGAAGTACCAGATGACCACGCTGGTGATGAGCGTCGCCGCCGTGACCATCACGCCCCTGCCAGCGCTGAGCAGCGAGTGCTCGATCGCCCCGTTGAGCGAACGGCCCGCACGCAGTTCCTCGCGGATCTCGTCGACCACGTAGAACGCATAGTCCACGCCAAGGCCGATGCCGAGCGCTGCGATCGGCAAGGTGTTGATGTTCATGCCGATGCCCTTCCACGCCATGAAGGCGAAGGTCAGCGTGTTCGAAAGTATCACCGGCAGCATGAAGAACATGCCGGCCGACAACGAGCGGTACACCACCGCGCAGCAGATGACCAGCACCAGTAGCGCCAGCGCGATGCTCTCGATCTGTTTGGAAAGGATGATCTCGTTGACCGCCGCCAGCACGCCGATCAGGCCGCCGGCCAATTGGATCTTCACCGGCGCGGCGGCGTTTGCGCGCGCGAACTCCTCGATGCGCGACACCGCGGTGCGGATCGTGGCGCCGGTGTGATCGCGGAAGAACAACGTCACCGATGCGTCCTTGTATTGCGGCTCGACGAAGCGGTCCATGTCGCCGGGTTCGGTGCCGGAAGTAAACAGGTATAGCAGCTCGCCGTTTTCGTTGGCGTTGGCCCCGAATTCCTCATAGCGCGGATTGCCTTCGTGCAGGATGCGCTTCATCACCGGCACCAGATCGGCAATCGACAAGGTCGCGCCGACTTCGGGCTGGCTTTCCATGTAGGCTTGGAATGCCGCCATGGTCGCCAGCGCCTTGGGCTCCTTGATCGCATCGGTACGCTCGCCCGACATGACGACGAACATGCGGTCCGCGCCGGGGAAGCGCTTGTTGATCTCCGCCGCGTCGAGGTTATAGCGAGAGTCGCCCCACAGGATGGGCGAACCCGGGTTGGCGTCGCCCACCTTGAGCTTGAAGGCGTAAAGCCCCGAAGCGACGAAAATCGCGGCCGTGAGCGCAACGGCGACGTAGCGTGCCCGCGTGGTGGCGACGTCAATGCAGCGCTTCAGCAGCCAACGCAGCCACGGCTGGACATCGACCGGGTGGGCGTAGCGCCGCGGGTTGCGTATCCACGATAGGAGAACAGGCGTCAGCACGCAGGCGCTCACCGCGATGGTGCTTACCCATACCGTGCCGATGATCGCCACTTTCTGCAACAGCGGGATCGGGGTCAGCACGACGACGATCATGCAGCCGGCATCGGCAATGACCCCCAGCATGCCGGGTTTGAACAGGGCGGACATCGCCGCCTTAGCGGCTGCCGCCGAGCTCGCCGCCCCCTCGGCCAACTCGTCGTCGAAATGAATGACCAACTGCACCGAGTGCGAGATGGCCCGCGCCGTGATCAGGAACGCGACGACGATCACCAGCGGGTCGAGGTGCAACCCGGCGAGCCGCGCCGCGCCCAGCGCCCACACTGCGCTCACCGTGCCCGCGAGCAGGGGCAGCAGCGTGCCGCGCCAGGTGCGGGCGGTGACGAACAGCAAGGCGATCAAGGCCGCGATGGTGACGAGGAAGATGCGGCC
>JAJYXA010000098.1:7240-10340 GCA_021791235.1 Pseudomonadota bacterium | reverse complement strand
GCCCCACGCCATCTCGCGCGCCAGGCGCTCGAATGACGCGGGCGTGGCGTCGATGGCGGCGCGCACTTCGGGCGCGAAATTTTCCGGCTTGTCGGCATAGGCGTGCAGCTCGCGGTACACCTGCTGCACCTCGGCGTCGCCGACCTTGACGTGCTTCTGCATCAGGCCCCAGCCGTCGTAGAGCGACTCCACCGGAACGGCGAGCTTGCTGGCCCAGAAGGCGTCGAAATTCGCCCGCATCGCCTGCGCCGCCTCGCCCAGCAGCAGCGCGTCGCGGTCGCGGAAGGTGTAGTCCTGGTCGTAGTCGAAATACTCGTCCGCCATGTTGCGGCCGCCGGTGATCGCGACCTTGCCGTCGACGATGAAGGTCTTGTCGTGCATGCGCTGGTTGACGCCGCGGAAGTCGGTGATGACGTTGAGCACGCGCTTGTGCAACGGCGTGCCGATCCGGTGCTTGGGGTTGTAGATGCGGATGCCGACATTGGGATGTTTGGCCAGCGCCAGCAGCGTCTTGTCGGGCGCGTCGATCAGCAGGTCATCGACGATGACGCGCACCTGGACCCCGCGCTCGGCCGCGCGCAGCAGCGCCTCGGCGGCGAGGATGCCGATGTTGTCGGTGCTCCAGATGAAGTACTGCACCTCGATCGAGCGCTGCGCATGATCGGCCAGCCAGGCGCGCGCCAGGAGCGCCGCCTCGCCGGTGTCCAGCACGACCACGCCGGTTTCGTCGGGATGCGCGGCGATCTGGCTGTCGACGAAGGCCATCGGCGAGGCCGCGGCCGGCGCCGGGCCGGACAGCCACGCCAGCGTGGCCAGCAGGCCGGCCGCAATGAAATGTCTTGCCCCGTTCATGTCCCTTCCCTGATTCGCGCAGCGCGCAACTTCGATTGTATCGGGCCCGCCCCGGCTCGAAGACGGCGTCCTCCCTCCCCGGCCGGCGGAGCGCGGCAATATGCCGCACGGCAGCAGCAGCCGGGCTCCCTGCAATACAATTGCCGCTCAAAAAAAGGAGAGACCAACATGAAAACAATACGAACGCTGATGCTCGCCGGATGCCTCGCGAGCGGAAGCGCTCAGGCCGGCTGCGGGGCGGCATTCTGTTCCGCTTCGAACGACTGGCTGTCGCTGACCCAGGGCGTGAGCCAGGGCTGGCGCGTATGGGGACAGGCGGAATATCTCAAGCAGGACCGGCTGCGCGCGGGCACGAAGAAAATCTCGGCGGCCGAAATCTCCTCGGATCACGAAGAAACCAAGACGCTGAACCGCAATGCGCTGCTCGGGCTGGAATACGGGTTTGCGCCCGACTGGAGCGCGGGCCTGGTGCTGCCCTATTCGAACCGCGAGCATCTCCATATCCTCAACCAAGATGGACCTCCCATCCCGGAAGCCTGGCAGTTCGACGAGATCGGCGATGCGCGGCTGACACTGCGCCACCAGCCCGCCGGACGTCATGCGGACGGAATGTCGTGGAGCCTGCAGGGCGGGCTGAAGCTGCCCACCGGCAGAACCGGTGTCCGCAATGCGGACGGCGACGAGGCCGAGCGCAGCGTGCAGCCCGGCAGCGGGACCACCGACCTGCTGCTGGGGGGCGGGCTGGCCTACGCCCCGCTGTCCCTGCCCGGCAGCTTGTTTTCCAACCTGACGCTGCAGGCGCCGCTCAACGAAAAGGACGGATTCCGGCCGGGCCGGCGCGCCGGGGTGCAGGCGGGCTGGCTGGTTCCCGTCACCGGAAAACTGGACCTGATCCTGCAGGGAACCCTGCTCTATGCGACACAGGATCGGGGCGTCAATGCCGAACCGGACGAAAGCGGACGCACGGAAGCGGCGCTGGTGCCGGGCCTGGCTTACGTCTGGTCGAGGAAGGTATCCATCTACGGCCAGCTCGAACTTCCGGTCTACCAGAACGTGAACGGTGTTCAGCTCACCCACGACTACGCGCTGTCGCTCGGGTTTTCCCTGACGCTGAACTGAGGAAGCGTATTCCGGCTACCCGGCCGTGCCCGGCACCGCCGGCGTGCCGCTCGCCACGTCGCCGCACTGCGCGCGGTGGCGCAGCGCGTGGTCCATCAGCACGATGGCCATCAGCGCCTCGGCGATCGGGGTGGCGCGGATGCCGACGCAGGGATCGTGGCGGCCGTGGGTGACGACCTCGACCGGCTGGCCGTGCAGGTCGATCGAGCGGCCGGGCAGGCGCATCGACGAGGTGGGCTTGATCGCGATGTGGGCGACGACGGCCTGGCCGCTTGAGATGCCGCCGAGCACGCCGCCGGCGTGGTTGCTCAAGAAGCCCTCGGAGGTGATTTCGTCGCGGTGCTCGGTGCCCTTCTGCCGCGCGGCCTGCATGCCGTCGCCGATTTCCACGCCCTTCACCGCGTTCAGCCCCATCAGCGCGTGGGCGAGGTCGGCGTCGAGCTTGTCGTACAGCGGCTCGCCCCAGCCGGGCGGCACGTTCTCGGCCACCACGCTGATTTTCGCGCCGACCGAATCGCCCGACTTGCGCAGCGCGTCCATGTAGTCCTCGAGCTGCGGCACGATGGCGGCATTGGGCGAGAAAAAGGCGTTGTTGCCGATTTCGTCCCACGACTCGAAGGGAATGTCGATCGGCCCGAGCGCGCTCATGTGGCCGCGGATCACGATGCCGTATTTTTCCCTGAGCCACTTCTTCGCGATGGCGCCGGCGCCGACGATGGGCGCGGTCAGCCGCGCCGACGAGCGCCCGCCGCCGCGCGGGTCGCGGAAACCGTATTTCTGCGTATAGGTGTAGTCGGCGTGGCCGGGGCGGAAGGTTTCGCCGATGTTGCCGTAGTCCTTGCTGCGCGGGTCCTCGTTGCGGATCAAGAGCGCGATCGGCGTGCCGGTGGTCCTGCCTTCGTACAGGCCGGAGAGGATTTCCACCGTGTCGGATTCGCGGCGCTGGGTGACGTGGCGCGAGGTGCCGGGTTTGCGGCGGTCGAGGTCGTGCTGGATGTCGGTCTCGGCGAGCGTCATGCCGGGCGGGCAGCCGTCGACCACGCAGCCGATGGCGGGACCGTGCGATTCGCCGAACACGGTGACACAGAACAGTTTGCCGAGTGTACTGCCTGACATGTGAATAGCGTGG
>JAJYXA010000098.1:0-7230 GCA_021791235.1 Pseudomonadota bacterium | reverse complement strand
AGAGACGAAGCTGGCAGAACCGAAGGAATGCGCCGCAGTCTAGCACAGGCGCGGCTTCGGGCGCCGGCCGCGCGGCCCGGCGAAACTTGTCGTCACATGACTGTTCTATCCTGAACCCATTCTTTCCGTGAGGACCGCCCATGAATGCCACGCAGCACGTAACCACCCTCGGCCAAAGCCTCTGGCTGGACAATCTGTCGCGCAGCCTGCTCCGCGACGGCACCCTGGCCAGACTCATCGCCGAGGACGGCGTGTCGGGCGTGACCTCGAACCCGTCGATCTTCCAGAACGCGCTGGCCACCAGCCCATATTACGCCGACGACCTGGCGCGGCTGAAGGCCTGCGAGCCGGATGCCGAACGTCGCTACGAAGCGCTGGTCATCCCCGACATCCAGGACGCCTGCGACCTGCTGCTGGCCGTGCATGAAGCCAGCGGCGGCAACGACGGCTACGTCAGCCTGGAAGTCGCGCCGCGCTGGGCCTACGACGCCGCGCGCACGGTGGAGGAAGCGCAGCGCCTGTCCGCCGCGGTAAACCGCCGCAACCTGTTGATCAAGGTGCCGGGCACGCCCGAAGGCCTCAGCGCGTTCGAGGCGCTGACCACGCTCGGCGTCAACGTCAACGTGACGCTGCTGTTTTCGGTCGCGCAGGTCCAGTCGGTGTTCGACGCCTATATCCGCGGCCTCACCGCGCGGTCTCGCGCCGGCGCCGACGTGCGCCGCAGCAAGGCGGTGGCGAGCCTGTTCCTGTCGCGCGTCGATACCCTGGTCGACTCGCAACTCACCACCATCGGCACGCAGGAAGCGCTGTCGCTGCGCGGCAAGGCGGCGGTGGCGATGGCCAGGCTCGCCTATCAACGCTATCTGAAAATCTTTCACGGCGAGGCCTTCGCCACGCTGGCACAGCAGGGCGCAACCCCGCAATATCTGCTGTGGGCGAGCACGGGGGTGAAGAATCCCGACTACCACGACCTGCTCTACGTCGAACCGCTGATCGGCCGCGAAACCATCAACACCCTGCCCGACAAGACGCTCGCTGCGCTGCGCGACCACGGCCGGCCGGCGCCGCGGGTGGAAGAAGGCATCGCCGAAGCGGAAGCGCAGCTGGCCGAACTGGCGCGGCTGGGCATCGACATGGACGCGGTCGGCAATACCCTGCAGGACGACGGCGTCAAACTGTTTGAGTCCTCGCTCCAGAAACTTCTCGCGCAGCTGGCCTGAGCCGCGGGCCTTCTCCCGCACGGCCGCAAAAACCCCGACATCGAGACGGATTCGCGCGCTGCCCGCGGTTCCCCAGCGGAGCATCTTGTGCTCAAATCGGAGGCTTCCGCCATTCCCTGCCGGGGCGTGGAACCCGGAGCGAGACCGCAGCATGCATAAAAACAAGTCATGAATATTTCCGTCAGCGAACTGATCGTCCGATATCTGGAGCGCCTGGGCATCGATACCCTTTTCGGCATGCCGGGCGCGCACGTGCTGCCGATCTACGACCGCCTGCATGATTCGAAGCTGAAGAGCGTGCTGGTGAAGCACGAGCAGGGCGCGGCTTTCATGGCGGGCGGCTATGCGCGGGTGTCGCACCAGCCCTCCGCCTGCATCGCCACCGCCGGACCGGGCGCGACCAATCTCGTCACCGGGATCGCCAACGCCTACGCCGAGCGGCTGCCGGTGCTGGCGATCACCGGCGAGACCTCCACGTATATCTTCGGCAAGGGCGGCCTGCAGGAAAGCTCGGGCGAAGGCGGCGCCATCGACCAGGGCGCGCTGTTCGCCGGCATCACCCGCTATCGCAAGCGGGTCGAACGCACCGACTATCTGGGCCAGGTGCTGAACCAGGCCACGCAGGCGCTGCTCGGGCGCGAACCGGGGCCGGTGCTGCTGTCGATCCCCTACAACGTGCAGAAGGAAACGGTCGACGACGACGTGCTCGAGCAGATTCATTTTCCGCGCAAGGCGGCGATCCGCAACACGGCGTCGGTCGCAGCGTTCGCCGAGCTGATCCGGGATGCGCGCACCCCGGTGATCGTCGCCGGCCACGGCTGCATCCGGGCGGGCGCGCGCGAGGTCGTCGCTGCGTTTTCCGAACGCTTCCACATTCCGGTCGCCACCAGCCTCAAGGCCAAGGGCGTGGTGGCCGAGGGCACGCCCCTGTCGCTCGGTTGTCTCGGCGTAACGTCCAATGGCGACGCGTACCGTTACCTCGTCGATCATGCCGACCTGCTGATTTTTCTCGGCGCCGGCTTCAACGAACGCACCAGCTATCTGTGGGACGCCAGGCTGCTGGCCGACAAGAAAATCGCCCAGGTGGATCGCGACCCCGCGCAACTCGGCCGCGTGTTCCAGCCGGACGCGGCGATGTGCGGCGACATCCGCGCCGTGATGGAGGACGTGTTCGCCGCGCTCGATGCGGACGGCATGGCGCCGAAGGCGCTGGATCGGCTCGACGATCACCGTGCCGCCGTCATGCCGACGGCGAACGATGAAGCGGCTGCGCAACAGGAAGCGTTCCACCTGATCCGGCGGTTCTACGGCGCGCTTGCCCGGCACTTCCCGCACAACGCGCTGGTGTTCGACGACAACATCGTCTTCGCGCAGAGCTACTTCGACGTTTCCGATCGCAACCACTACTTCCCGAATTCCGGCATCTCCTCGCTCGGCCACGCGATCCCCGCCGCCATCGGCGCGCGCTGCCATGCCAAGGACAGCCCGACCTTCGCCATCCTCGGCGACGGCGGCTTCCAGATGTGCTGCATGGAAATGATGACGGCGGTGAACTACGGCATCCCGCTCAACGTGGTGGTGATCAACAACGCCACGCTGAGCCTGATCCGCAAGAACCAGTTCCAGCTCTACGGCGAGCGCTACATCGACTGCGACTTCACCAACCCCGACTTCGGCCTGCTCGCGCGGTCGTTCGGGGTCGCGCATTACCGCGTCGAAACCGGGGCCGACCTCGACCGTCTGTTTGCCGAGGCCGACCTGACCGGCGCGATCAACCTCATCGAAATCCTGCTCGACAAGCATGCCTTCCCCCGCTACCTGTCGGCTCGCTAGCCCAGACGAACGAATCGCGGCGCAGCGCGCCGCCATCGCCCGCTTCGAAGCCGCGCTGTGGGACGGCGGCTTCGACGAATCGCTGCTGCCGTCGTACCAATCGGCCTGGCGGCGGCTGGAAACGCTGATCGCCGCGCGCGGGGCGGATCGCCGTCACCACTTCGTCGTCGTCATTCCGGTCGCCGACAGCCCGCAGCAGCTGCGCGCCTGCCTCGACAGCCTGCTCGATCTCTGCAATCTGTACGGCTACGGCGGGCAGCGCGGCGGGCGCTGGCAAAAGATTTCGGTGATGATCGCCGACGACACGCGCGACCCTGCCCTGATCGGCGCGCATCGGGCAATCGCCCGCGAGTTCGACGCGCGCGGGTTGGACGTGCACGTCTTCGGGCTCGACGAACAGCGTGCGCTGCTCGCCGCGCTGCCCGGCACCATCGACCTGTCGCGCATCGTCGGCGACCTGTTCCCCGAGGACTTCAGCCACAAGGGCCAAGCGATCATGCGCAACATCGCCTGGCTGAAACTGGCGCGGATGAAGCGAGCGGATGCGCCCCTCCTCTTCTACACGCTGGATGCCGACCAGACCTTCAGGGTGAAGGTCGCCACTGCCGACGGTGACCGCGACGTCTGCGCGGTGAATTTCCTCGCGCAGCTCGACGCCATCTTCAGCGCCACCGATGCCGAGGTGCTGACCGGCAAGGTGGTCGGCGACCCGCCGGTTTCGCCCGCAGCGATGGCCGGCAACTTCCTCGAGGACGTGGCCGGTTTCCTGCGCGAAATGGCCGGCTGCGATCCGCGGCATGCCTACCGGCAGCCCGGGCCCGGCACGCGGGGAGCGGGCGAAGCCGCGTATCACGACATGGCCGTCCTGTTCGGCTTCCGGCAAGCCGATGCCCCCCATCGCTACCGTTGCACGCTGGATGGCAGCCCCAGCAACGCCATGTGTTTCGACGACTTTTCGCGGCACCTGAGCCGCTTTTTCCACGGCGGACATCCCACCCGCGTCATCGGCTACCGGCATGCGGGCGCCATGCCAAGCGTGCAGCCCGCGCGCACCGTCTATACGGGCAACGCGGTCTTCCGCGCCTCGGCCTTGAACTGGTTCATCCCTTTCGCCCCGCTGCGTTTGAGAATGTCCGGCCCCACGCTCGGACGACTGATGAAGGCCGAACTCGGCGCACGCTTCGTCTCGGCCAACCTGCCCATGCTGCACAAGCGCACGGTCGACGCCACGGGTCAATCGGAATTCCGCCCCGGCGTGGTGGCGGAACGCGAGCGCATCGACCTGTGCGACGAGTTCGAGCGGCAGTTTCATGGCGACGTGATGCTGTTTTCCATCGAACGGCTGACCGGACTGGGCTACCCGCGGCACGCCATGGCGCCCGAGCAGATCGCCGCCACGCTGGAAAGCGTGCAGGCCGACGTGCTGGAGAAATATCGCGTCAGGCGTGCAATCCTCGAAGAAAAACTCGGCCAGATGCAGGCGCTGCTGGACGACCCGGATGCCTGGTGGAACCACGCCGAAGCGCTGGACGGCGCGCGCGCGAACTTTCAGGCGTTTGCCGACAACATCGCGCATAATTTCGGCGCGGAGTCGCCTTGCCATGCACGCATCGAATCGGCCGACGCCCGCGCCGCCTGGCGCACACGCCAGCTCCACGCCATCGCCCACTATCGCGCCGACCGGCACGCCTGGGACGATGCGCTGGCCGCGCTGACGCAGCCATGATCGAACGCCTGCGGCACGCGCTGCACCGCGGGCGCCATCCGCTGCGTTACGCCCATCTCGACCGGTTGCTGAACAATCAGGCACTCGACCGCGCACAACTGCTCGCCAAACAGCGGCAGGATCTGGCCGACATCGTCGCCTTCGCCGCGGCCCATGCGCCCTACTACACGGAGACGCTTGCGCCACTCGTAGAGCGCGGTCATTTTGATATCGCCGAACTGCCCATCCTGAACAAGGACGACGCCGTCCGGCGCCTCGACGACCTGCTGGCCGGCACCGCCGACCGCAGCCGGGCGAAGCTCGGCCACACCGGCGGCTCCACCGGCAAGCCTTTGGCCTTCTGGTACGACGACGCCAAGCACGAACTCATGCGCGCCGGCATGATGCGCAGCTACAGGCTGTCGGGCTGGCGGCCGGGGCAGAAAATCCTCAACTTCTGGGGCGCGCGGCAGGATGTCGTTCCCGGCGGGGTGTTCGGCGCTCAGATCGGCGACTTCATTGCGGCCGAGCACACCATCGCCGCTTATGAGTACACCGAAGCGCAACTCGTTGAATGGGCGCGCTTGATCCAGTCTTACCGACCCGTCCTGCTGCAGGGTTACGCATCAATTTTGGCCGAGGTCGCGCGCGTGGTGATCGACAACCGCATCCCCATGCCCAGGACATTGATCGGCGTCTACTCCACCGCCGAAGTGCTCAACGACAGCCAGCGCCAGCGGATGCAACAGGCCTTCGGCTGCAAGGTGTTCAACCAGTACGGCAGCCGCGAAATCCCCAACATCGCCTGCGAGTGCCGGCTCGGCAGGATGCACGTGTTCACCGACATGGTCCATCTCGAATCGGTGCCGCAGAAAAATGAAACAGGCAGCAATGAAAACCGGCTGCTGCTCACCTCGCTCACCAACCGGCTGATGCCGATGATCCGCTACGACATCGGCGATTCCGGCCGGCTGCTCGACGGCGAATGCGACTGCGGCCTGCCGTTTCCGCTGATGGAAATGGACCTGTGCCGGCAGAACGACCTGATCCGCACCCGCAGCGGCAAGACCGTCCACCCGTCCTGGTTCAACCGCCTGCTGTACGGGCAGACGCAGATCCGGCAATACCAGTGGGTGCAGCGTGACTTCGACCGGCTCGTGCTGAACCTGGTCGCCTCGCAGCCGCTGAATACCGAAACGCAGGCGTCGCTGGAAGCGAGCATCCGCAGGGATGTGGATGCGCAGATGAGGCTGGAGGTGAATGTCCTCGACGCCATCCCGCGCACGGTTTCGGGGAAGCACCGGTTTGTGATCGGGATGGCCTAAGAAAAACAGGACATCGTTCGCCGGTCGCCCCGCAAGGCGGTGGCCTGCCCCGTTCATATTGTCCTGGTGTGGCTATCCTGACCACCCTTCAATTTATGAAGACCGCCCTCATCGCAACAGCGGGGAAAACTCATTTCTTGTCGCCTTGCGCGGTCGGGTAGCGTTCGGCCTTCCATTCCGGAAACCCGCCTTCCAGACGGCGTGACCTGTAGCCGTGTTTGCGCAACTGCTCGACCGCCTCGTAGGCCAGTATGCAGTAAGGGCCGCGGCAATAGGCGACGATTTCCTGGTCTTTGGGCAACTCCGTCAGCCGCTTCGGCAGATCCTCCAGCGGAATGTTGACGGCGCCCTGGATATGCCCCGAGCGATACTCCCCTTCGGGGCGGACATCGATCACGACGGCCTCTCCGGCCAGCACCTGCCGGATCAGCTCCTCGCGGCGCAGCGGCTGCAAGCCATCCTTGCTGGCGAAGTGTTCGCGCACGATGCGTTCCACCTCCGCCAGCTGGCGTTCGGCGATTTCACCCATGATGGAAAGCAATGCCGGGATCGCTTCGTCTTTCAGCCGATAAAACACCTGTACGCCTTCCTTGCGGGACTCCACCAGGCCGCCCTCGCGCAATACCTGCAAGTGATGGGAGGTATTGGCAATGGACATCTGGCTGGCTTCGGCGAGCGCGTCGACACTGCGCTCCCCCTGGGCAAGGGTTTCCAGCAATTCCAGGCGATTGGCGCTGGCCATGGCTTTGGCCAAACGCGCAAACTGCTCGAACAATGCCTTTTTCGGAGAGAGGGAATCAGGTTTGGGCATGAGGGCGCTCGACGAAGGATCAAGCCCGCATTATCCTCAGATCACGCTTTTCAGCAGGATGTAAGTCGCCACCAAAATCAGGAATACGGCAAAACCGCGTTTGAGCGTCTCCGCCGAGAAGCGGTGCGCGATGCGCGTGCCAACAAGGCTGCCCAGCACCGTGACGGCGGTAAACCCGGCCATCATGGCGTAATCGACGGGCACCGCCCCCAGGTAACCGGCGAAACCGGCGTACGATTTGGCCGCGACGATGGCGAGCGAAGTCCCCACCGCCACTTTCATGGGAACGCCCGACAGCAGCACCAGCGCCGGCACGATCAGAAAGCCGCCGCCCAC
>JAJYXA010000451.1 GCA_021791235.1 Pseudomonadota bacterium | reverse complement strand
AAGGCAAGACGAGCATGGTTACTCCCGACGACATCAAAGGCTGGATCACCGAGAAACTGCCGTGCGACCACATCGAACTGGACGGCGACGGCCAGCATTTCCAGGCGGTGATCGTCAGCCCGGCCTTCACCGGCAAGAACATGATCCAGCAGCACCGGCTGGTGTACGACGCGCTCGGCACCCGCATGCATGCAGAGATCCACGCGCTGTCGATGAAGACCTACACCCCCGAAGACTGGGCAGCACGCTGAATGGATGCGCTGCTGATCCACGGCGGCAATCCGCTCGCCGGTGAGGTGCGCATTTCCGGCGCCAAGAATGCCGCGCTGCCGATCCTGACTGCCAGCCTGCTCAGCGCCGAGCCGCTGAAGCTCGGCAACGTGCCGCATCTCAAGGACATCAGCACCATGCTGGCGCTGCTCGGCCACATGGGCGTGCGCGTCACACTCGACGACAAGAACCACGTAACCTTGTCCGGCGAGTCGATTCCGCACAAGGAAGCGCCCTACGAGATGGTGAAGACCATGCGTGCCGCCATCCTGGTGCTGGGGCCGACGCTGGCGCGCTTCGGCGAGGCGCGCGTGTCGCTGCCCGGCGGCTGCGCCATCGGCTCGCGCCCGGTCGACCTGCACATCAAGGGCCTGCAGGCGATGGGCGCCGACATCAGCATCGAGCACGGCTACATTCACGCGCGCTGCAAGCGCCTCAAGGGCGCGCGCATCGTGATGGACGTGGTCACCGTGACCGGCACCGAGAACCTGATGATGGCCGCCGCGCTGGCCGAAGGCACGACCGTGCTGGAAAACGCCGCGCGCGAACCCGAAGTGGTCGATCTGGCGCGCTGCCTGGTCGCGATGGGCGCCAAGATCGAAGGCGCAGGCAGCGACGTCATCACCATCCACGGCGTCGACAGGCTGCACGGCACGGAATATTCCGTGATGGCCGACCGCATCGA
The DNA here is from genome assembly GCA_021791235.1 of Pseudomonadota bacterium. Next base: position 9,481 of record JAJYXA010000451.1, on the reverse strand, counting down.
GACCGGCACCTTCCTGGTGGCCGCTGCGATGACCGGGGGACGCGTACGCACCACCCACGCCCAGCCCGACACGCTCGACGCCGTCATGAGCAAGCTGCGCGAAGCAGGCGCGAAAATCGAGGTGGGCAGTGACTGGATCGAGATCGAGTCCGACGGCAAGCTGAGGGCGGTGGATGTGCGCACTGCGCCGCACCCGGCGTTTCCCACCGACATGCAGGCGCAGTTCATGGCGATGAACACTGTCGCCGAAGGCGCGGCCAGCGTCACCGAAACCATATTCGAGAACCGTTTCATGCACGTGCAGGAACTGCGGCGGCTGGGTGCCAATATCGAGGTATCCGGCCACACCGCGCTGGTGCGTGGTGTGCCGCGGCTCGACGGCGCCATCGTCATGGCGACCGACCTGCGCGCCTCGGCCTGCTTGGTGCTGGCCGGGCTGGTCGCGGCAGGCGAGACCACCATCGAGCGCATCTACCACCTCGACCGCGGCTACGAGCGCATCGAGGAAAAGCTCACCCAATTAGGGGCGCGCATTAAGCGGGTGCACTGAGAACGAACATGAGCTACACCGGCATCACGCTGGCCCTGTCCAAGGGCCGCATCTTCGAGGAAACGCTGCCGCTGCTGGCCGCAGCAGGCATCACGCCGACCGAGAATCCCGAGTCCTCACGCAAGCTCATCATCGGCACCAACCGCGCCGATGTGCGGCTCATCATCGTGCGCGCCAGCGACGTTCCGACCTACGTGCAGTATGGTGCCGCCGACCTTGGCATCGCCGGCAAGGATGTGTTGAACGAGCATGGCGGCAACGGCCTCTATCAGCCGCTTGACTTGCAGATCGCGCGCTGCCGCATGATGGTGGCCGTGCGCGAAGGCTACGACTACGCCGGCACGGTGAAGCAGGGCGCGCGCATCCGCGTTGCAACCAAATACGTCAACGCGGCGCGCGACCACTTCGCCGGCAAGGGCGTGCACATCGACCTCATCAAGCTCTATGGCTCGATGGAACTGGCGCCGTTGGTCGGCCTGTCCGACGTCATCGTCGATCTCGTCTCCACCGGCGGCACGCTCAAGGCCAACGGCCTGATCGCGGTGGAACATATCAGCGACATCAGTTCGCGCCTGGTGGTGAACCAGGCCGCACTCAAACTCAAGCGCAGCCTGATCCAGCCGGTGATCGATGCATTTGCGTCAGCCGTCGTTGCCGGCGCGCGCTGAAGCGTTCCGCAACGCCGTGAAGACCGAACGCCGTCGCGCGGCAGTGAACTAGCATGTGCGGGATCGCAGGCGTCGTCTCAGCAAGCCAGGTCGAACCGGCCCTGCTCGACGACATGGCGCGGCGCCTCGCGCATCGCGGCCCGGACGGGCAGGGCCGGCATGTGGCGGGCAATGTCGGCCTGCTGCATACGCGGCTCGCCATCATCGATCTCGAGGGCGGCGCGCAGCCGCTCTACAACGAAGACCGCAGCCTCGCGCTGGTTGCCAACGGCGAAATCTACAACTACCGCGAACTGCGCGCCGAACTGGAAACGCTCGGCCATCGCTTCGCCACGCACTCCGACTGCGAAACCCTCCTGCACGCCTACGAGGCCTGGGGGATTGCCTTCCTCGATCGCCTGCAGGGCATGTTTGCCTTTGCGCTCCACGATCTGCAGCGCGGCGAACTGATCCTGGCGCGCGACCGGCTTGGCATCAAGCCGCTCTATTATGTCCACGACAGCCGGGGGCTGGCCTTCGCTTCCGAGATCAAGGCGCTGCTGCCCTGGCTGGGCACACCCGAGGTCAGCCCGCACGGCCTCGCCCAGTTCCTGCAAGCCAACTTCACCTGCGCGCCGCAGACGCTGCTGCAGGGGGTGGCGAAATTGCCGCCCGCGCATCTGGCGCGGATCGATGTCCGCACCCTGCAGCTTGAACTGCGTGCCTACTGGTCGCCCTTGCAGGTCGCTACGCTCGACCTCGGTCTCGACGATGCGCTGGAACGTTTCGATGTCTTGATGAGAGATGTGATGGACATCCACATGCGTGCCGACGTGCCGCTGGGATTGTTCCTCTCGGGGGGCGTCGATTCTTCGTTGCTGGCTGCCCTGCTGGCGCAGCGGGTGAACGAGCCCCTGCGCACCTTCTCGGTGGGATTTCCCGGCAGTTCGGTGCATAACGAGCTTGACGCGGCACGGTTCGTCGCCGAGCAGTTCCATACCCGCCACAGCGTGTTCGAAGTCAGCGCCGCCGACATGCTGAACTGCCTGCCGCGCAGCGTCTGGGCCGCCGATGACCTCACCGCGGACTACGCCAATCTGCCGGTGTCGATGCTGGCCGAGCACGCCGGTCAGGAATTGAAGGTGGTGTTCTCCGGCGAGGGCGGCGACGAGGTGTTCGCCGGCTACGGGCGTTACCGCGCGCCGTGGATCCGGCGAGCCCTGGCTGCGTTGCGCGCGCCCGGAAGCGGCGGCTTCCGCAGCAAGGGCATCTTCGACGGCACCCGGTCTGCGCTATTCAGGCCGCAACTGGCCGAGGCCATGTCCGACTGGCGGCAGCCGTTCCAGCAGGCATGGCAGCGCACCCCGAAGCACTGGACGCGGCTGCAGCGCATGCAATTCGTGGATATGGAAACCTGGCTGCCGGACGATTTGCTGGTCAAGGCGGACCGCATGCTGATGGCCTGGGGCATTGAAGGCCGCGTGCCCTTCCTCGATCATCGGGTGGTCGAATTCGGGCTGGCGCTGCCGGACGCCTACAAGATAGAAGGGCGCACCGGCAAGCGCTTTTTGCGGTTGTGGGGCGAGCGCTATTTGCCGCGTGAACATTTGTGGGCGCGCAAGAAGGGTTTCACCGTGCCGGTCGACGATTGGCTGCGCGGCGAGCGCCTGCAGACCCTGCTCGGCGTGCTGCCGGAATCGGCCGGCATCCGCGCCTGGTTCGACCCGGCGGAAGTCCGTAGGCTGCTGCACGCGCAGCAGCAGGGCGCGAAGCACAGCAGCGCCTTGTGGACGCTGCTCAATTTCGCCGTCTGGCACCGCATCTTTATCGAAGGCGATGGAAGCAAGCCGGCGGATCAGGCGGACCCGTTGGCGTTCATTGCTTAAGGCGGGAGATTCGCCCCAGCCGGAATCCAGCCACCGTTCGTCCTGAACCTGTCGAAGGAGAGAGTCAACGCCCCGCACAGGTCCCACTCAGGCATCGAACCCGAAATCACGCAGGATGGTTTTCGCCCGATGGGCACAGGTGTGCTCCGCCTGCACGCGCGCCAGTGCGGCGCCGCCGACCTGCCGGGCCAGCGCCGGGTCTCGACGAACGCGCTCGCAGATTTCCTGCAATTCCTGCGCGTCGCGAAACACCAGCACCTCCTTCCCCGGTTCAAAGCATCGGCCGAGATCCGCCAGATCGTCGTGGATCACCGCCGTGCCGCACGCGGCGGGTTCGAAGCTGCGCTGGTTCAGACCCTCGAATACATTGAGTTCATTGCGCACATTGAGCACGGCCAGGCTTTCCTGGTAGAGGCGCGGCACATGCCTGCGCGCCAGCCAGCGGTCATGCACCTCGTGGGGCGTGTGTCCCAGGGCGCTCCAGCGGCGGCCATATACCGCGATCGGCGTGTCCAGGTGGCGCAGAAGCGCCAGCCGATGCTGGGTCGGCACCGCGACGAACACGATCCGGTCGGTGCGTGACAGGACGCCCGGGAGAAACCGGCGCGTGTTGGCGGCGTGCGGCAGATAGCTGCCGTTGTCAGGAAAGCCGAATGTCTTCGCTTCGGCCAGGAATCCGCTGTCGGTGTAATACACTCGGTCCAGATGCCCGGCCTGATCCCGCGTCTGTGCCCCGAATTTGTCGCCGACCCAGCCGGCCGCCGGGATGCCGCGGGATTTGACCACGTCGAACAGCGCCGCTGGGGCCCAGTAGGCCTGGACGAACACAACCAGATCGGGCTTGCCGGCGTTCAGCGCTGTTTCGAGCCGATGCACGAGATGCCGTTCGAGTGTTGCCGGCCCGCGCAGCTTGGCGAGGCGCACGCGCATCGCCGCCAGCGGCGTATTGCCATTGAGGGCGAATACCTGCGGCAGGGCGCCGGCATCCTCGAAACCATCGCGGGCATCCTCGAACCACTGCACAATGCTGCCCGACTTGCCAATGAGTAGGATGCGCGGCTTCAAGCTGGATGACCGGATGGCGTCGGTGGGCGGTTGAAAGCTCGCAATTTTAGGGGAAATTTCATTCGCTCAAGCGGAAAAAGGGACGGGTGCGGTACTATTCGGCCCTGTCGGATGCATGGGCATCCGAGTTCGACGCTGATCATGAAATCCTTGTTTCTCCCGAAGGCGTGGGCGCCCGTCGTTCTCGTCTGGTCATTCCTGCTGCTGCTGCCGTTCGGCCGCGCCTCCGAGCTGCCCATGTTCATCATGGCCATCCTCGGCGGCATCCTGATCTGGAAGCAGGGCAGGGCCGTCACCTGGGAAGGCGGCGCAAAGACCTTCAGCCTGCTGTTCCTCTGCATCTGGGTGCCCATCGCGCTGTCGGTGCCGGATTCGCTGTGGTTCAAGAAATCGCTCAGCACCGCCCTCACACATCCGCGTATCTACCTTGCCGGAATCTACCTGATCTGGCTGCTGCGCGAAGACCTCGCACGCCAGCGCCTGCTCAAGCTGTCGGCGTGGCTGATGCTGTTCTGGGTGTTCGATGCCCTGATCCAGGCCGTGGTCGGCTATGACTTGCTCGGCTATCCCTATCCCGAGCGGCTCAACGGCCTGTTCGGCGTGGGCAACTGGAAGCTTGGCCTCACCCTCGCCATGCTGTCGCCGATGGTGTGGGAGCATTTCTCGCGCCAAGATGCGAAGTGGAAATTGACTCTGGCCTGGCTCGGCACCTCGGCGGTCGTGCTGCTGGCGAGCAACCGCGAAAGCTGGATCATCTATGCGATTGCAACGCTGATGTGGGGCTGGGTTTACGCCCGGCGGCTGGGGTTCAGCCCGTTGAAACTGCTGGTGCCAGTCGTGCTGATCGGTGCGCTTGCGGGGACCATCGCCTACGAGGTCAACCCGAAGTTCGCCCAGCGCGTGAACCTGTCGGCGGCGGCACTGGATTTCAGCTATGCCGGCCTGGAGACAGCCAGCTCCGAGCGGATGCATCTGTGGAGCAATGCCCTGCAGGTGATGGAGAGTCACCCGATCAACGGCGCCGGGGCGCGGGCCTTCCGCTACGCGTACCCGCAATTCGCCAAGCCGGGCGACATCTTCATCAGCCCTGACGGGACGGGTGCGATCTATGCGCATCAGCTGTTGCTGGAAGTGGGGTCGGAGACAGGCCTGATCGGGCTGACTGGAATGCTGGCCTTCTTCGTGATTTTCATTCGCACCGGGCGGGGGTTGTCCCACCATCCACTTGCCTGGGCCGCCTGGCTGGGTGCATTCGCTTGGTTGTTCCCGGTCAACACGCATACTGCGCTTTATTCGGCATATTGGTCGTTATTGATCGGATGGATGGTGGCAGTTCTGTCCGCTCGTCCCTCGAAGGAGGAGCTGTTTGAAGGCTCCTGACGATATGTTGTTGGGGACTCTAAGTCTTGGCCCGGTAAAAATGGAGCGTCGATCCCTAGCACACCAAGCTCTTCGGTGCATGGAACGTCAGGGACGTGTGGTAACTTCAGCAAGCATTGAGCACTCCCCAACTTGGCAAATTTTTGGTGCGCTGGACCTTCGTGAAGGCGTGGAGTGTCTCAAAGGCAGTACGAATAACGATTTAGATGCATTGAATTCGGATTAGAGGATGTCATGAATCAGTACGAAAGAAAAATGTTGGACCTACTCAAGCGAGGTAGGGAGGAGCTGGGATATATCGGCGTAAAAGCTGAATTCGAGGCTGAAGGGACGCGTACGGACGAATTATTGAGACTTATCGAGTTGGCACGCAAAGCGGGCCTCAACGTCGGTCTCAAAATTGGGGGCTGCGAGGCGATGCGTGATTTGATGGAGAGCAAGCAATACGGCGTCGAGTACATTATTGCCCCAATGATCGAGAGCGGCTACGCCTTGTCCAAATTCATCGATGCAAAAAACAAGGTGTACAGCAAGGACGAACAACGCGACACGCGGTTTCTCTTCAACATGGAGACAAAGAGCGCATTGGGTTGTATGGACGAATTGGTGCAAATGGCTGCTCAGCCTGATGGCGCGGATGGCATGGTCTTTGGCCGTGTCGACTTTTCCTTGTCGATGGGACTCACGCGTGACGACATCAATGATCCGAAAGTGACATCCTACTGCCTTGAAGCCTCGGAGGCATGCAAGAAAAGCGGCCTGGATTTTGTAGTGGGGGGCGGCGTGTCGATGGATGCGCTCCCGATCATGAAGGAGCTGAATTCACGCCATCTCTCCCGATTTGAGACCAGGAAAATCATTTTTGATGCGGCGGCGATGGAGAAAGCAGATATCAATACTGGCCTGCTGCAAGCCGTTCATTTCGAATTGCTCTGGTTGCTGAACAAGCGTGAGTACTACAGTTGCATTCTGAAAGAAGATGCCAAGCGCATAGAAATGCTCGAAAGGCGATGGCAGGTGCTCTCGGCGGATGAGAAGACCCACATCTCGATTGCGTGAACCCACCGAACATTTGACTTTGGCCATGGAAGAGTCGCGTAAAACGATCTTGCTGTTTGGTGCTAGTGGCGCCATCGGATCCACCATTGCGGACACGTTCTTGTCTCGCAACTGGCACGTGGTTGGTGTGACCCGCAGGGAGGGTTCCCGCCAAGCCAGTGGAATGACGTGGCTGGCTGCTGATCCGTTGTCCAGTGACGTGGCGGCGGACGTTTATGATGAACATGCGCCGTACCATGCCGTGTGCTGGGCCCAAGGAGGGAACGTCAACGACAGCGTCTATGACGTTGATGTGGACGCGCATCTGCAGCTCTATCAGGCCAACTGCGTATACATCTTGTCTTCCTTGAAGCTGCTTTTGCAGAGGAACTTGCTCGCGAAGCCGGCGAGGCTGTGCGTCATCAGCTCGATCTGGCAGGAGATTGCGAGGCAAAACAAGCTCTCGTACGGCATGACGAAATCGGCACTGCGGGGGCTGGTTTTGTCGGCGGCGGCGGACCTCGCGGCTGACGGACATCTTGTCAACGCCATACTGCCGGGGGCGTTGGACACGCCAATGACTCGCAAGAATCTAACCGCCGAGCAGATAGGTGAACTGGCCGGCGCAACGCAATTCAATCGTCTGCCACAGTTGGAAGATGTTTCTCGGCTCGCTATGTTTCTTTGCTCGGAAGAGAATACGGGCATTACTGGCCAGTTCATAGCTGCTGACTTGGGATTTAGCCGTGTCCGTATCCTTTGATATCCATTCCGAAATCAAGCCCTATCAAGTCAAGATTGGAAAAGATCTGCTCGAGACGACATTCAAGGATGCGGACGACAGCATCTTCCTGTGTGACAGTTTTTTCGCGGGCCGGCTGGCGCCTTCCGGACGCCCTGTCATCGCCGTTGATGCGACCGAGTACGCGAAAAGCCTCGATCGAATGTCCGAGGTGATCATTCGCTTGAGAGAGAGCGGGGCCACGCGCAATACGAACCTGGTCGCGGTCGGGGGGGGGGTCATCCAGGATATCGCTACGTTTTGCGCTTCGATCTACATGCGGGGGATTTCCTGGAAATATTTGCCGACAACCTTGCTCGGCATGGTCGATTCCTGCATTGGCGGAAAATCCGCTGTCAATGTTGGCCCATACAAGAACATCGTCGGCAACTTCTATCCGCCGGACGAAATCCTGGTTGATCCTGATTTATGCGGAACGCTCGCCATCGAGCAGAAGGTGGCTGGTCTGTGCGAGGCCGCCAAGATATGTTACGCACGCGGTGAAGATGCATTCGCGCGTTACCTGGCGCTGCATCCATCGGCCGACCTGGAAAACGTGGACCTGTCACAGTTGATCGAATTGAGCTTGCGCTCAAAGAAATGGTTCATCGAGGTCGATGAATTCGACCGCAATGAGCGGCTTTTGCTCAATTTTGGCCATACGTTCGGACATGCAATCGAGGGTGCGGCCAAGTTCGCCGTCAGCCACGGCGTGGCAGTGGGTGTCGGCATGCTGGCCGCGATGCACTATGCCCGGCTCGCTACGGGAAACCGGGTGCTTTCGCAGCCGGCGAACACGCTGGCTGCCCATATCCGGGGTTTGCTCGCACATATCGATGGATTGGACGCAGTGCTTGCAGCCACGACCGAGCAGGACTTGTTCGACCGGTTTGCGGCGGACAAGAAACACAGCGCCACCGCATACACGATTGTCGGCATCGACCAGACCGGCCGTCTGCAAAGGCTGGCTTTGCCGCGTTCGCCAGAATCGGAAAGCATCATCAAGGAAACGTTCAGAGCCATACGGCATCGCGGTTTCTTGTCGGCCGCTGAATAACCGGCGGGTGAAGTGATGGCTCTTGAATTTACCCCTGCGGTTTCGTCGGCGCTGAACAATGATCCTCGTGCGTTCCTGATCACCGGCGCAACCGGATGGCTGGGGCGGGCCCTCGCGGAGATGCTTCGCCGCGCCTTGGGGGAGGAATTCGCCGAACGGGTGATTCTCTGTGGGTCACGAGAACAATCAATGGCGCTTGGGGATGGAACGGTTGTCGCCATCCACGAATTGTCCAGGGCCTCGCGCCTGCTGGACGGGCGTCCTGCCTTGCTTTTTCATTTTGCGTTTCTTACCAAGGACCGCGTCGGCTCGCTTTCCGATCAGGAATATGTCGAGCGCAACCGGGAGATCTCGGATATGGTCGCGTCCATTGTCGAGGAGGGAAATGTCTCGGGCGTCATGCTTGCCTCGTCAGGTGCTGTCTATGATCACCTTCATGGCGGGAAGCGGGACGCTGCGGCCAGCCTTTATGGCAGGCTCAAGGCAGAGGATGATTCGCGATTCGAGAAGGTGTGCGGCGCACGCAACGTGAGACTGGTCGCGCCGCGCATCTTCAACCTGAGCGGCCCCTGCATGAACAAGTTTGATGCCTATGCCTTGTCGGCCATCATCGTTGACGTCTTGAAGGGTGGTCCGATACGGCTGAGGGCCGACAAACGGGTTTTGCGGTCGTATTTTTACATCGGCGACCTGTTCGAGCTTTGCATGCGCTGCCTCACCGATGAGTCCATGCAGGGAGCGGCAGTCAGGTTTGACACGGTCGGGAACGAAGCCATCGAAGTCGGCGAGTTGGCGGCGCGGGTTCGCGTCGTGCTCAATCAGCCCTCGATGCCTATCGAGCGCCCTGCGCTCAAGACCGGTTCGGAGGACAGGTATATCGGTGATCCGTCTGGCCTGAATGCCCTGCTCGCGCGCTATGAAATCGCGCCATTGGCGCTCGACGCCCAGATTGCGGAGACCGCAAACTATCTTCGTGATGCTTTGGGGGGCTGCTGATGGACACTGCCATGTTTCAGAATTCGAACTCCGCGTGCGGCGAGCATGCAGGCGTCGACTGGCTGCTGCCGCAGCGCCGTC
>JAJYXA010000268.1 GCA_021791235.1 Pseudomonadota bacterium | reverse complement strand
AGATGTTACCCAGAAGGTGAATCGGGTTTTCCATGTAACCATCTGTTTATGCGTTGTTTAATCTGCGTGAATCTGCGCAATCTGCGGATTTTAGGATAACCGTTAACCCCAGGAGAAAGACATGGCACTCGCAGCCGATCGCAATACCCCGATGCAGGATGGCGAACTGATCGCCGTTCCCGTCGCCGCCGCCGTGAAGATTTACGCCGGCGGCCTAGTCGCCGCCAACGCGACCGGATACGCCACCCCCGGCGCAGTATCCACCGCGCTGACCTATCTCGGCCGCGCCGAATCCCAGGTGGACAACAGCCTGGGAGCGGCGGGCGCCAAAACCGTTAAGGTGCGGCGCGGCCAGGCGTTCAAGTTCAAGAACAGCGGCGCGGATGCGGTCACCCAGGCCGAGTTCGGCCAGACCTGCTACATCGTCGATGACGAAACCGTAGCCAAGACCAACGGCAACGGCACCCTCTCCCCGGCCGGCGTGGTGGTCGGCGTGGACACGGATGGCGTGTGGGTGGCGGAAAGCAAGCGCGCCAACCTGACCGCCACTGCCGCCCTCGACTTCCTCGCCATCGCGGCAGCGGCCAGCGCGGATCTGACCATCGCCGTGCTCGGCGCGGCGGTAAACGATGCGGTGTCGCTGGGCCTGCCCGCGGCGCCCACGGCGGGCCTGGTATTTCAGGCCTTCGTCTCCGCCGCCGGCGTGGTCACGGTGCGCGCCACGAATATCACCGCCGTCGCGGTGGATGCGGCATCCGCCACCTATCGCGCCACGGTGCACAAGCTCTAAGCGCCGGCAACCCCACTTTTTAACGTTATCAGGAGAGCCTCATGAAGAATCTGAAAATTTTCACCTGGATCGCCGCCGGCTTGCTGGCCGCGATCAGCCTGACCGCCGGTGCCGCGCCGTTGTTCGATCTGTCCGGCGGGCATGGCATGGCGATCGGCTTTGCCGGGATGCTGGTCAACAAGGAAAACGTCACCAGCCTGTTCATCAGCCTGAAGACCACCTTCAACAACGCCTTCGGCGCGGTCGAATCAATCTGGCAGCAGGTCGCCATGAAAGTGCCGTCCACCTCCGGGTCGAACGACTACAAGTGGCTCTCCAAGTTTCCGAAGATGCAGCGCTGGGTCGGCGACAAGAAGATCAAGTCACTGGAAGCCTTCAAGTATGTGATCGAGAACGAAGACTTCGAAGCTACTGTGGAGGTTAACCGCAACGATATCGACGACGACAACCTGGGCATCTACTCCACCCAGGCGCAGGGCGCCGGAGAATCTGCCGCGCAACTGCCGGATGAGCTGGTGTTCGAGGCCATCAACGGCGCGTTTACCGGCCTGTGCTTCGACGGCCAGTTCTTCGTCGATACCGACCACCCCGTGAAAAACCCGGTCACCGGCGCGATTGACCCGGTCTCCAACAAGGGCGTGGCGGTGCTGTCCGCCGCCACGCAGGCGGCGGCAATGGCCAGCCTCGGTGCCGCCGCCACCGCGATGGGCATGTTCAAGGACGACGAAGGCCGCCCCCTCAACGTCACGCCCTCCATCCTGCTGGTGCCGGTGGCGCTGCGCGACGTGGCCAATACGCTGTACACGGCGGACCGCCTCGAAGACGGCAAGGCCAACCTCTACAAGGGCATGTTCAAGCCGGTCGTCTCGCCGCGCCTGACCTCGGCCACCGCCTGGTTCCTGCTCGACGTGTCCAAGGTCATCAAGCCCTTCGTCTACCAGGAGCGCAAGGCCCCGGTCTTCGTGCAGCAGACCGACCCGCAGTCTGACGATGTATTCAGCCGCAAGGTGTTCAAGTTCGGCGCAGAAGCCCGCGCGGCAGCCGGATACGGTTTCTGGCAGACCTGCTACGGCTCGACCGGCCTCGGCGTTTAAGCCGATCGAAACAAGCGCCCATCACCATCGTCCCTTCCCCTTCAAGGGGAAGGTTAGGATGGGGATGGGGTGATGAACCAGGAGATCGAGATGAGTACACCCAAAAAACCGGCAGCACCGAAGCCGCCCGCCGCCGAGAATGCCGCAGCCGAGAAAGCCGAAGCCGAGAAGGCAGCGGCGAAAAAGGCCGCAGAGGACAAGGCCAGGATCGTCACCGTGCCCGCGCTCAGCGTGGTAGCCGCACGTGAAGGTTTCCGACGCGCCGGACGCGCCTGGAGCAAGGAAGCTACCGTGGTGCTGCTGAGCGATCTGACCGAGGAACAGATCGAGCAGATCAAGAATGAAGCCGTGCTGACCGTGACCGAAGTCGATATCCCGGCGCAAGAGGCTGCTGAGTAATCATGTCCTACGCCGTTAAGGCCGACATGGTTTCCCGCTTCGGTGAGGGCGAGGTGATCGCGCTCACCGATCGGGTCAACCTCGGCGTGATCGACGATGTCGTGCTCGCTGACGCCCTGGCCGAAGCCGCTGCCGAGATCGATCCTTACCTGGCGCCCCGGCACAAGCTGCCGCTGGCCAGCGTGCCGAAGATCGTCACCGGCTTTGCCTGCGACATCGCCCGTTACCGCCTGTGCGGTTCAGGTGTGACGCTTACCGACGATATCCGCGACCGTTACAAGGACGCGGTGCGGTTCTTCGAGAAGGTGGCCGAAGGCAAGCGCCCCCTCGGGCTGGATGCTGCCAACGCGCCGGCAGCGCCTGCCAACACGGTGCAGTTTGCCGAGCAGACCGGACACGTATTCGGGCGGGGTGATCGCGGATGAACGGTGTGTTCCCTCTTTTAACCCCCATCCTAACCTTCCCCCTGGGAGGGGGAAGGAACGAACGTGAAGGGCGCTGGTTATGATCTCCCAGATCGAGGACGCGATTATCGCCCACATCAAAGCGGCCGCAGCAGCCGCCCCCGGCCTTGGCTACAAGCTCCCCATCGTGGCTAGCTACGGCGGCGAGCTGGACGATGATCTCGCCTCGGTGGTGCGCTCCTTCCCGGCGGTGTGGGTGACCTACGCCGGCAGCGGCAAGCCGCGCCCTTACAGCACCCATCGCGGCAAGTGGATCGTGCCTTGCGCCTTCGCGGTGATGGTCGGCGCGCGCAACGTGCGCGTCGAGCGCTCCACCCGCCACGGCCTGACGGTGGGCGGGGTGATCAAGGAGGTCGGCGCTTACCAGATGCTGAAGGATATCGGCCTCTTGCTGATCAACCAGGACTTCGGCCTGGCGATCAAGAACCTGGTGCCGGGAGCGACCAAGACGCTCTACAACACCAAGCTTAACGGCCAGGCGCTGGCGGTATTCGCCCGCGAGTGGCACACCGAATTCGTCGAAGAACAGCCGCGCGTTCCAATCGATCTATCCGATCCTGACTGGCTGCGTCTCGGCATCAATTACCACCTGGCACCGGACGACGGCAAGGCCGACGCGTCCGATACCGTCACCCTCAACCCATAGGAGATCGCCATGCTCGTTAAAGCCGCACCCGGAATCAAGGTGCCGATGGAAGAAAAACCCCGCGAATACATCACCGACGACCAGCCGGCCGATGTCCCCGAGTCGGCCTACTACCTGCGCCGCGTGGCAGATGGCGACCTGATTGAAGTAGCCGCCAAAACCAAGAAAGGAGCTGAATAATGGCCAGCCCGAACATCGCTTTTGACAACATCCCCGCCAGCATCCGCAAGCCGGGCAAGTATTTCGAGTTCAACACCAAGCTAGCGGTGCGCACCCTGCCGGGCAACCTGCAGAAGACGCTGATCATCGGCCAGAAAATCGCGGCTGGCAGCCAGGCGGCGCTGACGCCGGTGGACGTGTTTTCGGACACGGAGGCAGCGACCTATTTCGGCAAGGGATCGGTTGCCCACCTCATGGCGCGTGCCGCGATCAAGGCCAACCCCTATCTGGCGCTGACCGTGATCGCCCTGGACGATGCCGGCGCCGGCGTGGTGGCGACCGGCACGCTGACGCTCACCGGGCCCGCATCCGGCCCTGGCGGAATTCGCCTCAACATCGGCAGCCAGACGGTGGATATCGCCGTGGCCAGCGCCGACACCGCGACCGCGATGGCGGCCGCCATCGTGACGCAGATCGGCAAGCAGCCGGATCTGCCGGTCACGGCCACCTCGGCGCTGGGCGTGGTCACTCTCACTGCCAAGAACAAGGGCACCCTGGGCAACGGTATCGCCCTGTCTGCCACTACCACGGCAACCGGCGTCACGGCAGCGGTGGTGGCCATGTCCGCCGGCGCCACCGACCCTGATATCGCCACGGCGCTGGCCGCCGTGTTCGCCGCCGGGCACAACATCATCATCTCGCCCTATGCCGACCAGACCAGCCTGACGGCGCTGCGCACCCATCTGGACAGCGTCAGCGGCCCCCTGGAGCAGCGCGGCGCGATCGGCGTCACCGGCAACACCGGCACGCTGGCTGCGTCGACCACGCTGGCCGCCCTGATCGATTCGGGCCGCATCTCCATGCCGCTGCTGCCGGGCACGGTCAGCCTGAACTATGAAATGGGCGCGGCCTATGGCGCCGTGGTGGCAAGCGAGGAAGACCCCGCCCGGCCGCTCAACCTGCTGCCCCTGGTCGGCATTGCAGCGCCGCCTCTGGCCAGCCGCCTGGGCCGCGTCGAGCAGGAGAACGCCCTCTACAACGGCGTCACGCCGCTGGAAGTGGGGCCCGGCGAGCGCGTGCAGATCGTGCGCGCCATCACCACCTACACCAAGGACGCCCAGGGCATCGACGACATCAGCCTGCTCGACCTCACCACCATCCGCACCCTGGACTACGTGCGCAAGGCCTGCCGCGAGCGCATCAGCCTGCGCTTCCCGCGCGAGAAGCTGTCCGAACGCACCGCGCCCAAAGTGCGCTCCGAGCTGCTGGACGTGCTGACCAAGCTGGAGGAGCTGGAGATCGTCGAGATGGTGGCTGCCAACGCAGCAGGCCTGATCGTCGAGCGCGATCTGCAGGACCCCAACCGCCTCGACGCGAAGATCCCGACCGACGTGGTGAACGGCCTGCACGTCTTCGCCGGCCGCATCGATCTGCTGCTGTAAAAACCCCCTCTCCCTCAGGGAGAGGGTTGGGGTGAGGGTGGGTATCACAGCTCAATAGCTCAATATTAGGAGAAACACATGCCACTGCAAGAATATATGGGCTCCATCGTGATGGAGGTAAACGGCCAGGAAGTCGAGATCGAAAGCCTGGACATCACTAACAAGACCGGGCGCAAGCTGGTCAAGACCATGAACAAGACTGGCCGCGCCAAGGGTTTCGCCAAGGGCATCGGCGAATTCGACCTGAAAGTCACCGCCGTGATCCCGCTCCAGGGCGACATCGACTGGGCCGGCATCGAGGGCGCGAAGATTTCGATCTACCCGCTTTCCGCCGGCGGCAAGCGCACCAGCTACCTGGACTGTTTCACGCTGGACGTGGGCAAGAAATACACCGTCGATGGCGAGGCCAAGCAGGATCTGACGATGGCGGCGCTGCGCGAGGTGATGGAATGATTACACAAAAGGTCACTTTGCCAGTCGGGGTTGAGCTGGATGGAGAGCTGCACCGTGAAGTGGTGCTTCGCCCACAGAAAGTACGCGATTCCATCGAGGCGATGGAAGACGAGCGCGCCGGAAAAAACGAAAGCTATCTGGGATTGCTGATGCAGGCCAAGCAGATCGTGAGCTTTGGTAGCCTCGCGGCAGAGCGCATCAACGTCGATCTGCTGATGGATTTATATGAAACCGACATGCAGGCATTGATGGAGGGCGCGAATAAGCTGCGCGAACGCCTGAAAACCTTTCGAGACTCGGGCGAGCAACCTGAGAAAGCTGCAGCTGGCGCTGCTTAAAATCGGCTTTGCTGCGACCGATGCGCTGGAGATGGGTGAGGCCGAGGCACTGGGGTTTATCGAGGCTTATGCCGAAATACAGCGCCCGGGCAGAACCATTGAGAGCGAGAAGCGTTTTGTCTCATCACGAAAAAAGCGCAAAGCATAATCCACCCGGCCGCGCCCAGTGCGGCCGATGTGGGGTTAGACAGGCCCAGCGGGGGTAGAACCAAGAAGCCGAGCGCTACGAATGGCGGAAAACCGGCACAGAATAGCAGCAGCAAAACCCGCCACATCCAGGTCAGGCTAAGCCAGCACCAGGCCAGCACCAGACCGATCAACCCACCGAGGATAAAGTAAATGTCCACGACCCTCGCCCTGGCGCTCCAGCTTACGGCCATCAATGGCGTGTCCGGCGTGCTGTCGCGCATTAAAAACGACATTCTTAATCTAGGCAATTCCAGCGTACAGGTCAAGCGCGACTTCGATGCCATGAATGCGTCGATATCCAAGGGATTGCAGGCGGTTGCGGCCTATTCTTACCTGAAATCCAAAATGCAGCCGGGTGTCCGCGCGGCCGCAGACTTGCAGGAAGCCATGCTGGCGGTGGAGGGAAATATCGCCAAATCGACCGATAGCGCCGCCGACCTGGCCAACAAGCTTAAGGAAGTCCGGCAAACGGCGGTCGATATTTCCAAGGCGGCGCCGTATTCTGCCAAGGAAGTGGTGGAAATACAGGGCGCCTTGCTCAAGGCTGGTGTGGAGGCCGATGCGGTAATGGGAAAGCGCGGCGCGGCATGGGCGGCGGCCGGCCTGGCGACGGTTTCCGGCGTTGCGCCCGATCAGGTGGGCGACATGCTGGCCCGCATCGGCAAGCAATTTGATTTCCAGGGAAAGGATTACAAGCCCAGCGCGGATATCCTGATGCGCGCGGAATCCGCCAGTCCTGGAAATTTGCAGGAGATCATGTATTCGCTCAAGCAGTTCGGCGCCACGGCAAAATTGCTGAACGTGTCATTCAAGGACTCCGCCACGATCTCTGCGGCGATGGCTCCCCTGGGCCTGGAATCGGGCACCGCCATCAACCGGTTCATCCTGGACTCCGCCGGGCTGACCAAGCGCCAGCGCGAGTCCATGTTAAAGCTTGGATTGGCGCAGATGCATGATGGAAAATTCGAGAACAAGCTTTATAAGGATGGGAAATATATCGGCTTGGAAGCGCAGATCAAAATGATGCGCGAAGCATTCGTCAATATCAAGGGCGACAATGTCAAAGCCAAGCTGGCGCATGACATCTGGGGCCAGGAAGGCATGCGCACGGCGCTGATGGCCGGGACCGGGAAAGACATCTTCAGCAAGATGAGAGAAGAAATGGAAACTTCGCTCGATCTGGAGGCGCGCATGGAAATACGGATGCGCGGTTTTAATATGGCGGCGAAGGCCGCCGCCGGGACAATCCAGACGACATTGGCCACCGCATTCGATCCGATGCTGGACAAACTGACGCAGGGCGCGAATCTTGTGAATGACCTGGCAGATTCTGCCGGCAAGGCGATGCAAAACCATCCTGCTGCCACGGCGATTGGCGGTGATGCTGCCGGGATTGGGCTGGCGGGAATTGCCGGATATGGCATCTACCAGATGCTAAAAGGCGGATTTCACGGCATGCGGATGATCAATGGTCTCATTAAAGGGGGCGCATCAACTGCAGTCGGAGTGGCCGAGGGAAAGGCTCTACAGGCCGCCGCCGGCGTGACGCCTGTATTCGTGGTCAACATGCCGAAAGATGGGGTGGCTGGCGCGAGTTCAGCCAGTTCCTCTGCCGAGGTAGCGGCCGGCGCCGCAGCGCCTGGCTTGCTGAAAAAACTGGCAACAGGCGCCCGGCTGCTATTCGCAGCCCCATCCATGACGGCGCTCTCTTCGCTGGGAACTGGGGCGCTGGCCTCAGCGGGGGGGATGATTGGTGCGGCAGGACTCGCTGGCTACGGTGCCGGGTCTCTGTTATATAAAGGCATTGAGGGCACCGATCTCGCGGACAAGATCGAGGGCACGATCGCCACCATCCTGGCGAATTTCGGCAATAAGGAAGCCGAGCGAGCACTGGAGGTCAACCTAAGTATCGACGGCCAGCAAATGGCCGCCGTCGTCAACGGCAGAAACGAGCGACAAGCTCGCCGCCACTGATCATCCCGGAACCGCTTCCTCCTTAACCGGTCTCCCGCACGCGCGTAACCTGTGCGCATGGCCTGGAAAGACACCCTACTCGAAGCCTCGTTTCGCGGCATCGAATTCGACATTGTCAGCACCGACGACAGCGCGGATCGCGCTTGCGCCGAGCACGCTTACCCCTACATAGATGGCGCGGACGTGGAAGACCTTGGGCGCGGCGCGCGCAAGGTTTCCATGCAGGCCGTTTTCTTCGGGGACGATTACGAGCAGCGGCTGAAAGGCTTTTTGCAAGCGCTGGATGAGCCCGGCGAGGGTGACCTGACCCATCCGGTGTTCGGGGTGATCTTCGCCCAGCTCACCAGCTACCGCATCCACCACGAAGCCGACAACGTGGATCAGGCGACAGTGTCGCTGGAATTCACCGAATCCACCCCAAGCCAACCCTTCTTTGACCGCAGCGTGGCATCCCAGAAAGCCGATGCCGTTCTTCAGCATGGCGACAGCGCCGCTGCGGCGGCAAATAGCCAATTGGCCACTACGGTCGATAGCTTACGCGCGGCCAACCCGCTCAAGGCGCTGGACGACATCAGGAAAGCCATGACCGGCCCGCTGCTGGCAGCGATGGCGCAGGTACAGGGCGTGCTGACTTCCGGCCTCGATGTGCTGGCTTACCCGCGCGCCTGGGGCAACGATATCTCTGCCCTGGTTAACGGAATTCTCGACGTGCGCGATTTTGGCATCAGCCTGCTGGCCGATTGGGCGTCGATACAAAGCAACCTGACCCTGTTCGATATTTTCAGCGCGCCACCGGTCAGCGCTCCGGCGCAGATTTCCGCCGGCTATGCGCCGACCGAACAGCAGGCCGTGGCCGCTGCTGCCGTCACGGTCAAGGTCAATGTCGCAACAGGAACGGCCGAAGCGGCCGGTCTGGTGCTCTCTGCCGAGGCGTCAACCCCGACGCTTTCCCCAGGGGAGATCGAGGCGGTCGCCAATACCGCACGCACCCATATCGAGAACGCCATCGCCGATTGCCGCGCCATCTACCCACTGGAGCAGAGCCGCGCCATCACCGAGCCGCTCAAGACCCAGGCGCTGGCGATCCAGGAAGCCGCCCGCGCCATCATCGAAGCGCGCCCGCCGCTGGTCGAGCGCACGATGGAAGCGCCCGGCAGCCTGCGCCTGGTCGCCCATCGCCTGTACGGCGACCACACCCGCGCGCCGGAACTGTTCCGCCTGAACAAGCTGCGCTACCCGAATTTCATCCAGGCGGGGGACAAGCTCAATGCCTACGCCCGCTGACAAGATGCAGCTGCTGATCGGCGGCAAGATGCATGAGGACTGGGAGAGTTACGAGGTCGAATCCGATCTGCTCACCCCGGCGGATGCCTGGCAGGTCAGCATGGGACTGCGCGCCGGTGAAATTCCGCCAGACGTGGCGGCGGGTGCGCCGGTCGAGGTGCGCGTGGGCGGCGAAACGGTGATGACCGGCCGGGTGGACGAGATCAGCCAGCGCGTGGACAAGCATGCGCATACCCTGAGCATGAGCGGCCGCGATGGCGCGGCGGTGCTGGTGGATTGCTCGGCGCCCATCTTCGTGATCAAGCAGGCAACCCTGGACAGCATCGTGGCCAAGGTGGTGCGGCCGCTGGGCATCAATAAAATCCGGATTGTTGCGGACAAGACCCTTCCCCGTGAAAAGATCAATGTCGAGCCAGGCGATGGCGCCTGGGACATGCTGGTCAACGCCGCCGAGGCCAACGGCCTGTGGCCGTGGTTCGATCCGGACGGCACGCTGGTGATCGGCGGGCCGGATTACAGCCAGCCCGAGGTGGCCACGCTGATCCTGCGCCGTAGCGGCAAGGGCAATAACGTGCTGGCGCTGGATCTGCGCAAATCGATTGCCGAGCGCCATTCGCGCCTGACGGTGCTGGGCCAGACCCACGGCACCGCCACCGAGCAGGGCAAGCACAATGGCGGTGCGAAGTACGAAGACCCGGAAATGACGGCGATTGCCTACCGGCCCAAGATCGTGATCGACCACGAGTCAGATAATGCCGCCATCGCGCAGGCGCGGGCAGAGAAACTCCTGTCTGACGCCAGAATGCACGGCACCACGCTGACCGCCAGGGTCAAGGGGCATCGCATTTCCGAGGGTGGCAAGCTGTGGCAGCCCGGCCAGCGCGTGCGCGTGGTTTCCGAGCCGCATGGCATCGATGCGGTGTGGTTCCTGATGGCGCGCAAGTTCAGCGGCGGCCGCAGCGAAGGCGCGGTGACGGAACTGACGCTCAAGGAAGATGGCGTGTGGGTGATCAAGGCGCATCCGCACAAGCGCAAGCATCGTCGCGGCAAGAACGCCACGACCGGAGAAATCATCCTCATTGAACCTGTGTCCGGGGTGGATCAATGATCCTAAAAAACTTAGTTCATCCGCAGATTACACAGATTTACGCAGATATGTCAGGAGCTTGCCTCGATGACAGATGTTACCCAGAAGGTGAATCGGATTTTCCATGTAACCATCTGTTTATGCGTT
>JAJYXA010000287.1 GCA_021791235.1 Pseudomonadota bacterium | reverse complement strand
CGGCATGAACTGCATGTGGCCCATCGCGCCGGCCCAGGAGCCATTCATGTCGATTGCGCTGACGTGGCCGGCATCGATGATGCGCAGCGCGTCGAGCAGCTGGCTGCGGAAGAATCCGCTGCGCCGTCCGTCCCAGGCCAGCGTGGCAAGGCTCGCCGGCACGTTGAGGCTGCCCTGGACCTCGCCGTAGCGGGTTTCCAGTCCCCAGAACGCCACCAGCACCGTCTTCGGAACGCCGTATTTCTGCTCGACCGCATCCAGCAGCGTCGCGTGTTGTTCAATCAGGGCCTGCCCGCGCGCCACCGCGCTTTCGGTGACGCGCCGACGGAGGTAATCGGAAAAAGTCTGCAGGAATTCGGGCTGGCGTTGGTCGAGCGCGATCACGCGCTCGTCCGGTACAAGCCCGGTGAGTGCAGCATCGAGGGTGGCGTCCGAAATGCCCTGCGTTTGCGCATCCTGGCGGAAGCCAGCGAGCCAGCTGTCGAAATCGCCTTGGGCATGAGCCGCGCTGGCCGCCAGCATGGCCAGCAGGACCAGCAAACTACGCATGCTTCTGCAGCCAGTATTCGAGCAGCGCCAGATGCCACAGCTTGCTGCCCTGGATGCGGGTGTGATGCCGTTCCGGGGCGTCGAGCAGCTTGTTCACGTAATCGCGCTGATACAAGCCGCGTTCGCGGCAGGCCTGCGAATTCAATATGTCCTGCATGAAATGCAGGAAATCCCCGCGAACGAATTTGAGCGCCGGCATGGGGAAGTAGCCCTTCTTGCGGTCGATCACCGCGTCCGGGATCAACCCGCGTGCGATGCTCTTCAGCACGTGCTTGCCTTCGGACGCCAGTTTCAGTTCGGCCGGCATCGCCGCGGCCAGTTCCACCAGCTGGTGGTCGAGGAAGGGCACGCGCGCCTCCAGCCCCCACGCCATGGTCATGTTGTCGACGCGTTTCACCGGATCGTCGGTGATGAGCATGGTCGTGTCCATGCGCAATACCTGATCGATGAAGTCGTCGGCGAACGGCTCCGCCAGGTGCGCGGCGATGGTTTGCGCCGTGTAGTCTGGGCCGTGATAGGCCGGCGTCGCCATCTCCAGGAACTCGTCGTGGTCGCGGTCGAAATAGTGGCGGCGGAAGCGCTCCAGCGCGCTGCCTTCCGTTTCCACCGCCATGCGCGGATACCAGAAATAGCCGCCGAACACCTCGTCCGCACCCTGCCCGCTCTGCACCACCTTGACCGTCTTGCTGACCTGTTCGGACAGCAGGTAGAAGGCCACCGCATCCTGCGCGAACATCGGCTCGGACATCTGGTCGACGGCCTCGGGCAGGCGACGCAGCACTTCCGAATTGGGGATCAGGTACTTGTGGTGGCGCGTGCCGTACATGGCCGCCACCGGGTCGGAGTATTCGAACTCGTTGCCGCGCTCTTCCGGCTGGTCCTCGAAGCCCACCGTGAAGGTCATCAGGTCGGGCACCCCCTGCTCGGCGAGCAGCGCCACCAGGAGGCTGGAATCGAGCCCGCCGGAGAGCAGCACGCCGACCTTGACGTCGGCGATCTCGATGCGCTTCTTCACCGCCTGGCGCAGACTGGTGTGGATCGCCTCGGTCCACTCGGCCTCGGTCTTCGGCTGCGCCGGCCGCTGCGCCTTCAGCGACCAGTATTTGCGATGGCTGAGTTCGCCGCGCGCGTTGACCGTCAGCGTGGTGCCGGGAGCAAGCTTGCGGATGCCGTTGAGGATCGTGCGCGGCGCCGGCACCACCGCATGCAGCGTGAACAGGTGGTGCAGCGCCACCGCGTCGATGCCGGTGTCGACGCCGCCGGCGGCGATCAGCGCCTGCGGCGTCGAGGCGAAGCGGAAGCGCCCGAGGTTCTCGCTGTAATACAGCGGCTTGATGCCGAGGCGGTCGCGCGCCAGGAACAATTCCTCGCGATTCCAGATGGCGAACGCGAACATGCCGTGCAGGCGCTCGACGCAGGCTTCGCCCCATTGCAGGTAGGCGCGCAGGATGACTTCGGTGTCGCCGTCGGAGTGGAAGGCATGACCCAGGTCGAGGAGTTCGGCGCGCAGTTCGGGGTAGTTGTAGATGGTGCCGTTGAACACCAGCGCGGTGCCGGTGGCGGCGTCGACCATCGGCTGGCGCGAGCGCGGCGACAGGTCGATGATCGCCAGCCGCCGGTGGCCCAGGCGTACCGGGCCGTCGGTGTGCTGGCCCTCGGCGTCGGGGCCGCGCCGCGCCAGCCTAGCCAGCATCCGCGCCATCGCCGCCGCATCGGGTGCCGTGTTGTCGAAGCGAAATTCACCTGCTATGCCGCACATGCCCTTGTCCTCATCACGCCACCAGCGGCGGCTCGTCCATCAGCGCGATCTGCTCGCGCAATTCGAGGATGCGCGCCTGCCAGTACTGCTGCGTATTGAACCACGGAAACGCGGCGGGGAAAGCCGGGTCGTCCCAGCGGCGCGCGAGCCAGGCCGCGTAGTGGATCAGCCTCAATGTTCTGAGTGCTTCGACCAGATGAAGTTCGCGCGGGTCGAATTCCATGAAGTCCTCGTAGCCTTTGAGAATCTCGTTGATCTGCCCCTGCTGCTCGTCGCGCTCGCCGGACAGCAGCATCCACAGGTCCTGCACCGCCGGGCCCATGCGGCTGTCGTCGAAGTCGACGAAGTGCGGTCCGCTATCGGTCCACAGCACGTTGCCGGCGTGGCAGTCGCCGTGCAGGCGGATCGCGCGCACTTGGCCGGCGCGTCCATAGCAATGCGCGACGCTGGTGAGGGCATGCTCGACCACGCTGTCCCACGCGGCGGTCAGATCGGCCGGCAGCCAGTTTCCGTTGCGCAGAAAATCGCGCGATGCATAGCCGAAGGTCTCGAGATCGAGCGTCGGCCGGTGCGCGAAGGATGCCGTTGCGCCGACCGCATGGATACGCCCGATAAACCGCCCCATCCATTGCAGGGTGTCGGCGCGGTCGAACTCGGGCATGCGGCCGCCCTGCTTCGGATAGACGGCGAAGCGGAAGCCGGCGTGGGTGTGGAGCGTGGCGCCGTGCAAAACCAGCGGCGCCACCACCGGAATCTCACGTCCGGCCAGTTCGGCGGCGAAGGCGTGCTCTTCCAGGATCGCGGCGTCGGGCCAGCGTTCGGGACGGTAGAACTTGACCACCACGGGAAGGGCGTCCTCGACGCCCATCTGGTAGACGCGGTTTTCATAGCTGTTGAGCGCCAGCAGGCGTCCATCGGCCTTGAGACCGGTGCTGTCGAGGGCGTCGAGGGCACAGTCGGGAGTCAGCGCGGAATAGGGATGGGACGAATCCATCATGAGCAAGGGAAAGCGGCTATACCCTGAAGGGCACACGTACCCTAAGGAGTATAAGTGCTCAAAAAACACAAGGAGATAGATAATGCCTCAAACGCCGCCTCACTTCGCATTCGCATGAAGACGCCCGACCCGTTCAGCATGGACATCTCCCGCCACATCTGGGAGACCCGCTACCGCGCGCCCGGCGAGGCCGACATCCACGCCAGCTGGCGGCGGGTGGCGCAGGCCGTCGCCCAGGCCGAAACGCGCGAACGCGAACAGTGGGCCGAGCGCTTCACCACGCTGCTGGCCGATTTCCGCTTCCTGCCCGGGGGCCGCATCCTCGCCGGCGCCGGCACCGGGCACCGGGTGACACTGTTCAACTGCTTCGTCATGGGCGAGATCGCCGACGACCTCGAGCACATCTTCGAGGCGCTGAAGGAAGGCGCGCTCACCATGCAGCACGGCGGCGGCGTGGGCTACGACTTCTCCACCCTGCGCCCGGCCGGCACGGTGGCGGCCGCCACCGGCAGCATCGCCTCCGGCCCGGTGTCCTTCATGCACATCTGGGACGCGATGTGCGCCACCATGCTGTCGACCGGCGCGCGGCGCGGCGCGATGATGGCGACGCTACGCTGCGACCACCCCGACATCGAGACCTTCGTAGACGCCAAGCGCGATCCCGCAGTGCTGCGGCATTTCAACCTGTCGGTGCTGGTGAGCGACGCCTTCATGACAGCGGTGGCCGACGACCGCGACTGGCCGCTGGTGTTTCCCGGCCTCGCAGACACGCGCACGGTGAAGGCGCGCGAGCTGTGGCAGCGCATCCTGCGCGCAGCCTACGACACCGCCGAGCCCGGGGTGCTGTTCGTCGACACCATCAACCGCGACAACACCCTGGGCAGCCAGGAAAACCTGAGCGCGACCAATCCCTGTGGCGAGATTCCGCTGCCGCCCTACGGCGCCTGCGATCTCGGTTCGCTCAATCTGACCGCCTTCGTGGCGGCGCCGTTTGCCGCCGACGCCCGCCTCGACCTTGCTGCGCTGGCCGCGTCGGCCAGCCTGGCAGTGCGCTTTCTCGACAACGTCATCGACGTCTCGCGCTACCCGCTGCCGGCGCAGGCCCGGGAGGCGTGTTTCAAGCGGCGCATCGGGCTCGGCATCACCGGGCTGGCGGATGCGCTGGTGCTGCTGGGCCTGCGCTACGACAGCGAGGCCGCACGGCAATGGGCGGCACAGGCGATGCAGACGGTGCGCGATGCCGCTTACCGCGCGTCGGTCGAGCTCGCGCGAGAGAAAGGGGCCTTCCCCGCCTTCGCCCGCAACGCGTTCCTGGCGAGCGGCTTCGCCACCCGTCTGCCGGGCGACATTCGCGACGCCATCGCCGTGCATGGCATCCGCAATAGTCATCTATTGGCGATCGCGCCGGCCGGCACCATCAGCCTGCTGGCCAACAATCTTTCCAGTGGCATCGAGCCGATCTTTTCCGCCGAGGCGGAGCGCCGCGTGCTGGAAACGGACGGCCGTTATCACACCCATCGCGTGATCGATTACGCCTGCCAACGATGGCAGCAGCGAGACACCGGTTTGCCGCCCGCTTTCGTCGAGGCGCAGCAGATCGATCCGCTCGCCCATCTGCACATGCAGGCGGCCCTCCAGCCGTTTGTCGACAATGCCATTTCGAAAACCATCAACGTCGCCGCCGACATCCCGTTCGAGCGTTTCGAGGATCTCTACCGGCAGGCGCATGCGCTCGGCCTCAAGGGGTGCACCGTGTTCCGACCCAACCCGGTCACCGGCGCCATCCTGAGCGAACCCGCCGGCGAGCGGGTGCAGTGCTGCGGCATCGAGCGCGAGGCGGACTGAGATGAGCAAACCGCCCACTCCGCGCATCGGCCTTGCACTTGGCGGCGGCTCGGCACGCGGCTGGGCGCATATCGGCGTCATTCGCGCGCTGGCTGACGCCGGTATTGAACCTGACATCGTCTGCGGCACCTCGATCGGCGCACTGGTGGGCGCCGCCTATGTGGACGGCGATCTCGACCAGATGGAGACATGGGTACGCAGCCTGCGCCTGCAAACCGTGGTGAGCTTCCTGGATTTTTCGCTCAGCAGCGGGTTGATCAAGGGCGACAGGCTGATCGAGTTTTTCCGCAGCCATTTTGTCGACCGCGATATCCGCGAACTGGATCGGCCGTTCGGCGCCGTCGCCACTGACCTGCGGCGCGGCCGCGAAGTGTGGTTGCGCGAAGGCCGGGTGTCGGACGCGGTGCACGCCTCGATCGCGCTACCCGGCCTGTTCACCCCGGTGCAGCGGGATGGCAGCTGGCTGGTCGACGGCGGCCTGGTCAACCCGGTGCCGGTATCGCTGTGCCGGGCGATGGGAGCGGACCTCGTGATTGCAGTCGACCTGAACGCCGACCTGCTCGGACGCCACCTCAAGCCCAGGCCCGCCAAAACCACACGCCCGCGCGACCCGGCCGAGCCTGAAACCCTGACCGATACCGTGATGGCGCGCATCCAGATGGGCATGGCGCAACTCGGCATCAATCACGACGACGCGCCCAGGCCGCCCGCCATGCTCGATGTGCTGGCAAGCAGCATCAACATCATGCAGGTGCTGATCACGCGCAGCCGGCTGGCGGGCGAACCGGCCGACGTGATGATCACGCCCCTGCTGGCAGACCTGGATCTGATGGAATTTCACCGGGGCAGCATCGCCATCGACGCCGGGCGCCGGGCTGTCGAGTTCGCGCTGCCGCAGTTGCAGGTACGTCTGAATGGCGCGAATGAAGCTTGATTGCGAAAAGCCGGGTCAGGGCGTGGGGGCGAACAGCGCCAGCTTGCGCACGCGATCCAGCCGCTTGATCGCCGCCTCACGGCGCGCCGCCTCCGCGCGGTTGGCTGCGGCTTCGACATAGACCAGCTCCACGGGACGCCGGCTGCGCGTGTAGCGCGCACCCAGTCCGGTGTCGCCGTTGTGCTCGGCGACGCGGCGGGCAACGTCGGTGGTGATGCCGGTGTAGAGCGAGCCGTCGGCGCAGCGCAGCATGTACACACACCACGCGGCGCCCGGAGCGATCGGCATGCTCAGATCATACGTCGGCGGACAGCTGTTGCGCCCACAGCAGTGCATCCATGTGCACGCCGTTGATGTCGGCGACGTCGCGTCCGATCTGTGCAGCCAAGGTTTCGATGCTGCTCAGGTCCTCCTGCTCGCAGGCAATGGCCAGCGCCAGGTAGGGCGCATAGGGTCCGCGCTGCGACACGATGGCTTCGGTGATTTCGGCAGGCAGGCTGATCTGCTTCAGCACCTGCTCCATCGGCATGCGCATCACCACGTCGAGCAGCGAAAACAGCCCGGCAACGAAAATCTCGTCGCGCGCCTTGGCAAACAGCGCGCGTCCGGCCAGCTGCTCGGCCACCCGGCCGCGCACCAGGGCATTTTCCAGCACGGCCTGGTCGAGTTCCTGGGCCTGGCCGCCGGTGAACAGGATCAGTGTGAGCCAGCGATACAGCTTGTCCTGGCCCATCACCATCAGCGCCTGTTCGATGCCGCCGACCTTGTTCATCAGGCCCATGCCGGGCGAATTGACATAGCGCAGCAGGCGCACCGACAGCGCCGGGTCGTGGCGGAATTGTGCCGCCAGTTCAGGCTGTTCGGCGCCGGTGCGCACCCGGTTCATCAGATCCAGCACCTTGGCGCGCGAGGGACCCATGGCGGGACTGCCGAGGTTTTCGCGGCGGGTGATGAAGGGTCCCATGAACAGCGCAAACTGCAGCTTGTGGCACATGTGGAACGCTTCCAGCGTTTGCACGTCGGTGGCGACGAACCGCTTGCCTGCAGCCACCTTGGATACCGCTGCCATTTGCGCGGTGATGGCGGGAATGTCCTCGCTGCTGACGTCCATCACCACATAATCGGCATGCTGCAGCAGCGCATGCCGCTCGGGGCGCATGACCGCGTCCGCCTGCACGGCAAAATTGAACCCGCGCGACTTCAGTTCGGCCAGGCGCGCCAGCAAGGGGGCATCAACGGTGACCCCGGCGTCGAGATTCAGGAGCCAGACCGTGCCGGCGGCCGGCCATTCCTCGATGAGCGGGTGATTCAGGGTAGCCGGCGCAATCGGCACGAACGCTAGGCGCTGTTCCAGCATGCGCGCAATATCCATGCGCTGCAGGTTGCCGAGCAGGGTCTCGTCATAGAGACGCTGCATGTCGGGCAGGGCCGCATCGCGCTGCTCGTCGGGCGAGCGGCGCAGCATGAAGGTATAACCCGCCACTTTCTGGTCGCGGCCCAGCAAGGCCTCGCGACGCATGACCGAGGGCGTTTTCGTCTCCGGCTTGGGCGCCGCTTCCCGCTCGGCCGGCACGGCACGCGGCGGCGGCGGCGCAGCGGCGTTGTCCTTACCCGACCACATTCCAACAAGACGATTCAGCACGCTGCATTCCTCCATTACGAACTCTTGGACTTCGAAGGAAGAAACGGCAGCGGCGGCCAGGACTGAAGCCTGCACGCACACTTTTTTTTGCCCGCCCGGATTGCAGCGTGCGTTTGCCCGGGTCGATGTCGGTGGAAGGAAGCGATGCGCACCACACGGTTGGCCCGGATGAGCACCGCCCACGGCGATACCACACACCCACTTTGAATAGGATCGGGCGTAATGTAGAGTTTATTCATGCAGATCGAATGCTACGCCCAGCGCCTGCTCAACCCGTTTCGCGGGGTGGTGCACACGATCCGATACCAGTCGGCCGAGGCGGTGACGACCGACGGCATCGAATGGGATATCTACGTGGCCAACGACGCCCTGCTCGACGGCCTCGGACGTGCCGGACGGCGGGCGCAGATTTCCGATATCCGCTACGGCCACTGGTCGGCGGAAAAAGGCCTGAAACGCGGCCCGCTCTTTCCCTCGGACGATTTCAAGCGGCTGGAAGACATGGGCGCCGTGGTGTACGAACACCTGCTCAAGGTGCATCGCGAAGTGCCCTTCGCCTTCCGCGACCAGTTCGAACTCTGGCTGCTCGACCGGCACGACCAGCCGCTCGCGCTGCTGCACAGCGTGCGCACCGACATCGAAACCGACACCAAACCCCCGCTCGACTGGCGTGCCGGCATGGCGGCACAGGAACATTTCCAGAGCGCTGCGGTGGCCGGGCTCAACGAGTCCGCCGGCGTCTATCTGACGCGCCATGTGAACAGCCTCGCCAGCGGCGTGGTGCAATGGTTCCGACGCTCGGACGATGGTGCGGGGCTGGGGCTGCATACGCTCAAAGGTGGCGACCACCTGCGTGGTCGCGTGCTCGATGCCGACGCTTTTCCCCAACTGTTCATCTCCACTGCGGGCATGGACGATGCGCACACCCGGCTGGTGCACGATTACCACGCCTGGCAGGCGCCATGGATGCTGCTGTTGCCGCACCTCGACCTCGCCACCCGCAGCGGGCTCGAGGCCTGCGCCTGCCAGCAGGCCGAGCTGATCGAAAAGCACTGCCGGCTTTATCCCGTCGTGATCGATCGCCCCGCGCTGCATGCCGCGCGCGTCGAGGCGGCGCTGGTGCGCAGTCAGCCGCGCAAGAAGCCGGAGAACGAGGTCATGCCGATGTATTACATCGAGCTCGGCGTCAGCGCGGACGAATAGTCAGGCCGCGGCGTTTATCGACTGGAGCACGGATCCAGGATAGGACGGGGGGTAGGCCGTGGCCGGAGTTATTGCCGAGGCGCGAGCGCCTGCTCGATTTTCCGGCTGTCGACATATTTTTCCAGCTCGCCGAGGCCCTGGGTGACACCGGGATCGGCAAACAGTTCACGGGCGGCGACCTGCCCCAGCATCTGGAATCCGGTCTGCACCGCGGCGGCGCCCTCGTACTTCACCGCCTGTTGCGCCTGCGCCCGACACGACACGGTGAGCAGTTTTTCGAACAATTGCGCCGTGGATCGGGTTATCCCGGCGCGTTCCGCTTCGGTCACCGATGCGATCGACTTGACCGCAGGATGCAGGGCCGCGGTGGCGAACATCCATTTGACCAGCGCATTCTTGTCGGCCGCGGTGGTCGATTCGACCAGACACTTGGCCAGATCGTCCGAATATGGGCCCGCCTGCGCCAGCCCGGCGCTCAGGGCCAGCGCGCCCAGCGCGGTCTGCCCCCATCTCATCACCAAACCTCGTTGTGTCATCACTGTGTCCTCACATCCGTACCGGTTCGAAGGTCGCGTCGAGATTCTGGTCGTCGCAATAATCCAGGAAATCGCCGCGCAGCGTGGCGATGTGGGCATCGGCGGGGATGCCCAGCGTCATGTGGACGGCGAACATCGGCGCGCCGGTATGCGGGGCCGGATAGGTTTCGGTGTCGAGCGCCTCGATGTTGATGTGCAGGCGCGCGAAGAAGTTGGCGAGGCTGTTGACGATGCCGGGCTGGTCGAGCGCGGCGACCTCGACGGTGTAGGGAATCAGCGGCTTGTCGGCGCGCGTCGGGCGGGTGCGCTGCTGGGTGAGCGACAGGCCGAGTTCTTCGGCGACGGCGGGAAGCCGCGCTTCCAGCTTGGCCAGGGCGTCCCAGCTTCCAGACACGCGCATCAGCAGCGCAAAGCGGCCGCCGAGTGCAGCCATGCGCGACTCTTCGATATTGCAGCCGGATTCGTTGATGCGGCGGGTAAAGCCTTCCACCAGGCCGATTTTGTCTTCGCCGCTGGCGGTGATGACGAGTGATTCGGTGTCGTTGGCCATTATTAAATAAGCTCCCGGTCTGACAGTTCTTTTTTGATATAGGCGTAAATGATTGGCGCGGCGATGACGCCCTGCACGCCGAACGCGGCTTCCATCACCAGCATGGCGACCAGCAGTTCCCACGCGCGCGCCTGAATCTGCCCGCCGATGATACGGGCATTCACGAAATATTCG
Organism: Pseudomonadota bacterium; assembly: GCA_021791235.1. Next base: position 303 of record JAJYXA010000287.1, on the reverse strand, counting down.
AGCTTGTGGATGAAGATCAGAAATCCCAGCGATGCGGCGGCGACGTTTAGCGATTGCGACAGCGAAATGATGACGATCACGCTGTTGGAAATGAGATTGCCCAGCACCGGTATCAGGCCGACCACGAATGTGACCAGGATCATGGTCTTGGTGAAGGGCAGGGATACGCCGAATGCGGGCAGCACCCCCATCAGGTAAACGCCGGTGAGCAGTGCATTGAGCGCCGAGATGCGCACCTGCGCAAATACCACCCGGCGGAAGGCCTCGCCCAGACGGTGTGCGCGCTCGCTCAGCGCTTGCGCC
>JAJYXA010000051.1 GCA_021791235.1 Pseudomonadota bacterium | reverse complement strand
TCTGGCGGTTGGCCTTGAGGTGGCGCGGCTGGTTGGCCGGGATCACGCGCTGGTAGTCGGGGAATTTGCCGTCGACCACCTTGGTCACCAGTTCGGTGCCGGGCAGGGTGATGGTGACCTGGTTGGTGCCGATGCGCAGTTCGACCGGATCGTCGACGTCGCCCAGCAGCTTCGACAGTTCGACCACGGTCTTGCGCGGAATGATGACTTCGCGCGCTGCAGCTTCGGTTTCCAATTCAGTTTCGGCATAGCTCAGGCGGTGGCCGTCGGTCGCCACCACGCGCAACTGCTTGCCTTCCAGCACCAGCAGCATGCCGTTGAGGTAATAGCGGATGTCCTGGCTCGCCATGGCGAACTGCACCAGCTGCAACAGGCGCTTCAGCGTCTTTTGCGGCAGGCGGATCGCCTCGCCCAAGCCGGCGCCGGTCTCGACCCGCGGAAAATCAGCGGCGGGCAGGGTCTGCAGCGTGAAGCGCGATTTGCCTGCGCTGACCACCACTTGGCTGTCCTTGGAGTCGAGCTTGAGCTTGGCGGAATCGGGCAGCGCCCGCACGATGTCGAACAGCTTGCGGGCCGCGATGGTGATGGCGAAATCCTCGCCCGCCTGCACGTCCAGTTGCGTGCTCACCTGCAATTCCAGATCGGTGGCCAGCAGGGTCAGTTTGCTACCCTTTTTCTCCAGCAGGAGATTGGACAGGATGGGCAGGGTATGACGGCGTTCGACCACTCCCACGACAGCAGTGAGGGAAGCCAGCAGTGCGTTGCGTTCGCTTTGTACTAATAGCATTTATATATTCCTGAGAATCATAATAAAGGCGGCCTGAAACTGGGGGTAAGCCTTTTTATCCAATTTAAACAGCGGCTTGTTGCTTGTTTTGGGCTGTGGATAAAAGCGGGGAAACGCGGGAGGGATGGGGATGGATTTCCCGCTCCGGGCGCTTGGCTCGCTTTATCCACATTTCATCCTCAGCCTGTCAGGCTTTGTAACAACACCAGATAGTCGCGGCCGATGTCGGCCTCGGTCTCGCGCAACTCGGCAACCTTGCGACAGGCATGGATCACTGTGGTGTGGTCGCGCCCGCCGAAGGATTCGCCGATTTCCGGCAGGCTCTGGTTGGTGAGTTCCTTGGCCAGCGCCATGGCAATCTGGCGGGGACGCGCCAGATTGCGTGTGCGTTTCTTGGAAAACATGTCGGCGACCTTGATCTTGTAGAAGTCGGCGACGGTTTTCTGGATGTTCTCGATCGAGACGATACGCGAGGTCGAGGCGATGAGGTCGCGCAGCGCCTCCTTCACCAGTTCCATGGTGATCGGCTTTTCATGGAAGCGCGAGAACGCGATCACCCGTTTCAGGGCACCTTCCAGTTCACGCACGTTGGAACGTACCTGCTTGGCGATGAAAAAGGCGACGTTCTCGTCGAGCTTGATGTTTTCCGCCTGCGCCTTGGCCAGCAGGATCGCCACCCGCATTTCCAGTTCAGGCGGCTCGACGGCCACCGTCAGGCCCCAGGCAAAGCGGGATTTCAGGCGGTCGTCGAGGCCGCTGATTTCCTTGGGGAAGGTGTCGCAGGTGATGACGATCTGCTTCTTGTTCTCGATCAGCGAGTTGAAGACATAGAAAAACTCTTCCTGGGTACGGTCTTTCTTGGCGAGGAACTGGATGTCGTCGATCAGCAGCAGGTCGAGCGACATGTAGCGCCGTTTCAGATCGTCGAATTGCTTGTTCAGATAGGCCTTGACCACGTCGTCGACGTAATCGTTGGCGTGGATGTAGCTGATGCGTGCGTTGGGATTGGCCTGGCGCACGGTGTTGCCGATGGCCTGCAGCAGGTGGGTCTTGCCTAGGCCGACGCCGCCGTAGACGAACAGCGGGTTGTAGGCGACCCCGGGATTGTCGGCGATTTGCAGCGCAGCCGCGCGCGCCAGCTGGTTGGCGCGGCCGGAGACGAAATTGTCGAAGGTGAAGCCGGGGTTGATGCGCATCCCCATCTGCGCAGGCACGGCGACGCTGGCCGGAATCTCCGCAGGAGCCGTGGGCGATGCCGGCGCGGCATGCGTACGCGGGGCGCTGGGTTTCTTGCCGAGCGCGTAGGTAATGGCGACGGGGCGTGCATAAAATTCCTGCGCCCAGCTGTCGATGTGTTCGGCGAATTTCTCGCGTACCCAGTCCATCACGAAGTGGTTGGGCGCCAGAATGCGCACGTCTCCGCCCGCGTCGTCAAAAACCAGGGGCTTGATCCATGTGCTGAATTGCTGCTGGGTCAGATTGGCGCGAAAGCGCTCTTGGCAAAGGTCCCAGAAGGAATCCATAGTCGAGGGTCGAGGGGCGGGAAGCTGCATGGGATTCAAACGTGAATCTTACTCTCCTTCGATGAGGTTATCCACAGGCATGCTGCCCCGGACATTCAGGTGCGACCCGGCCCGAACTTGACATCCCCCCCGGTGGGCGGGTCTAATACGCGGTTTTTCAACAGATTTTTTTGTGTTCGGCTCACCCGCCCCGGCGGGAGGGGCCGGCGCCAGCCAGAAAGGATATGCCATGAAACGCACTTACCAGCCTTCCACCGTCCGCCGCAAGCGCACCCACGGCTTTCGCGCCCGCATGAAAACCAAGGCCGGGCGTGCCGTGATCAACGCACGTCGCGCCAAGGGTCGCGCACGTCTGGCCGTCTAATCAACGCCAATCCCAAGCCAGCGGGTGGCGTGCGCCTCCGCGATGCGCGCCTGGTCGAGAAGGCCGATTTCGACCGGGTGTTTGCCGACAACCAGCGTGCCCGAACGGATTTTCTGATGGTGATGGCGCGACCCAACCAGGTAGGGTATCCCCGGTTGGGCATGGTCGTCGCCAAGCGTCTGCTCGCCCGCGCGGTAGATCGCAACCGCGTCAAGCGATGCGTGCGCGAAAGTTTTCGTCAGGCTTTGCCGGAACTGCCCGCGTGTGATTTTGTCGTTCGTCTCATTGCCAAGCCGGTTCCGGGCGACGAGGCACGCGATTTGTTGCGCACATTCACACGTGCAGGCCAGCGAGCCATGGCAAAATGGCCCGCCGTGGTGTCAGGCGAATCCCTGATTGTCACCCCGGAACCCCATCCCAACTCATAGCGTCCCGTTCCATGGATAATCAGCGGCTGATCCTTTTTATTGTCTTTTCCTTCTCGCTGCTTTTGTTGTGGGAAGCCTGGCAGGACAAGCATGCGCCGCCCCCCTCCGCTGTCACGGCGACGAGCGCCCCGAGCGCGAGCTCAGCCCCGCCCGCGCCGAGTCAGGCACTGAACGCCCCCGCAGCCGCACCGACCCAGCCCGGGTTGGTGAAGGGTGCACGTGCCGTGGTGGAAACCGATGTGTTGCGCGCCACGATCGATGCCAATGGCGGCGATCTTCGCCAGCTCGAGTTGCTGTCCTATCGGGAGACGCAGGAACGCAATCAGGTTTTCACGCTGTTTGAAGAGGACCCGAGCCAGCCCTACCTGGCACAGAGTGGTCTGCTCGGCAAGGATCTCCCGACGCACCGCAGCGCCTTTCAGCTGAATCCCGGCACCTATCGGCTGAACCCAGGCGCTTCGGAGGTGGAAGTCCCGCTGGTGTGGAACGATCCAGCCACGGGGGTGCGTGTCGAAAAGACCTATATCTTCAAGCGCGGCAGCTACGAGATCGACGTCCGGACACGGGTCATCAACAACGGGACCCAGCCTGTCGACCTGACGCCCTATTACCAGTTCACACGCCATTCCGGGGCACCGCGGGGCGCGTCCTTCTTCCTGCACACCTTCACCGGCCCTGCGTTCTACACCGACGCCAAGAAATTCCAGAAAGTCCCCTTCAAAGCCATCGAGGACGGCAAGGCCGAGTTCGAGAAGACGGCCGATAACGGCTGGGTGGCGCTGGTGCAGCATCACTTCGTGTCGGCCTGGCTGCCTGAAGGCACGATCAAGCGCGAGTATTACGCGCGCGCCCTGGGAGACGGACTCTATTCAGCCGGGGTCATCCTGGCCGAAGGCACGCTGGCGCCCGGCCAGCAAAAAGTCTTCACCGTGCCCCTGTATGCGGGCCCGCAGAAGCAGAAGCTGCTGGAAGCCACTGCGCCAGGCCTCGATCTCGTGCGCGATTACGGCTGGCTCACGCCCCTAGCCTTCCCCATCTACTGGGCGCTGGCAAAAATCGAGCACTTCGTCGGCAACTGGGGCTGGGCCATCATCATCCTGACCATCCTCCTCAAGCTGGCGCTGTTCCCGCTATCGGCAGCGGGCTACAAGTCGATGGCCAAGATGAAGAAGCTTACCCCGCGCCTGCAGCAGCTGAAGGAAACCTACGGCGACGACCGCGCCAAGCTGCATCAGGCGATGGCGGAGCTGTACAAGACCGAGAAAATCAACCCGCTCGGCGGCTGCCTGCCTATCCTGATCCAGATTCCGGTGTTCATCGCGCTGTACTGGGTGCTGCTCGCTGCGGTGGAAATGCGCGGCGCGCCGTGGCTGGGCTGGATCACCGACCTGACAGCGCCCGACCCCTTTTACATTCTGCCGATCATCATGGGCATCACCTCGATCCTGCAGGTCAAGCTCAATCCGCAGCCGATGGACCCGATGCAGGCCAAGATCATGATGATCATGCCGGTGGCATTCACCGTGATGTTCGTGTTCTTCCCGGCCGGTCTCGTGCTGTACTGGATCGTCAACAACATCCTGTCCATCACGCAACAATGGGTGATCAACAAGCAGGTTCAGGACGGTGGCAAGCTTGCCTCCGGCAAAGCCTGATCTGATTGCTGCCATCGCCACCGCGCCCGGGCGCGGCGGGGTGGGCGTGGTGCGGGTCTCGGGGCCGGACGTTGCCCCGCTTGCGCAGGCGATTCTCGGCCGCGTTCCCGCGCCGCGTCACGCCACGTTCGGGCGCTTTCTGGATGGCGACGGCCAGCCGATCGACGAGGGCATCGCGCTTCATTTCGCCGCACCGCACTCGTTTACCGGTGAAAACGTGCTGGAACTGCAGGGCCACGGCGGCCCGGTGGTGCTCAATCTGATCCTGCAGCGTTGCCTCGAACTCGGTGCGCGCCTGGCCGAGCCGGGCGAGTTTTCCCGGCGCGCGTTTCTGAACGGCAAGCTGGATCTGGCCCAGGCCGAGGCGGTGGCCGACCTGATCGACGCCGCGTCCACCGAGGCCGCGCGCTCGGCGGTGCGCTCGCTGGCGGGCGACTTCTCGGTGCGGATCGCCGCACTGGTCGAGGCGCTGACGCGCCTGCGCATGCTGGTCGAGGCCACGCTCGACTTCCCCGAAGAAGAAATCGATTTTCTCAAGCAGGCCGATGCCTTCGGGCGCCTCGATGCGATCGACGCCAGCCTCGCCGCGGTGCGGTCGCAGGCGCAGCAGGGTGCCCTGCTGCGCGAAGGCCTGACGGTGGTGCTGATCGGCCAGCCGAATGTCGGCAAGTCGAGTCTGTTGAACCGGCTGGCCGGATACGAGGCGGCGATCGTTAACGAGCTGGCCGGCACCACGCGCGATACCGTGCGCGAGGCAATCCAGATCCAGGGGGTCCCGCTGCACATCGTCGACACCGCGGGCCTGCGGGAGACCGACGACGCGGTGGAACAGCTCGGCATCGCCCGCACCTGGGCGGCGGTGGACAAGGCCGATGTGGCGCTGCTTCTGGTGGACGCCGCCCACGGCCTGGGCGAGCGCGAAGCGGCCATCCTGGCACGTCTGCCCAGGGTGACGCGGCTGACCCTGCACAACAAGATCGATGTCACCGGCGAGGCGCCGCGCGTGACGGGCGACGAGATCTGGCTCTCCGCCAAAACCGGTGCCGGAGTGGAGTTGTTGCGCGCCAAGCTGCTCGAAGCGGCGGGCTGGCAGGCCGCGGGCGAAGGCACGTTCATGGCGCGCGCGCGCCATCTGGATGCGTTGGGCCGTGCCGCCACGCATTTGGCGGCGGCACGCCAGGCGACTGCACAGCTTGAACTGTTTGCAGAAGAACTGCGGCTGGCGCAGGCCGCCCTGTCCGAAATCACCGGCAAATTCAGCGCCGACGATCTGCTGGGCGAAATCTTCAGCAAATTCTGCATCGGAAAATAACGGGCCTCCGGCACCGTCCGCTGTCTTCCCAAAACACCCGTAAAGCCCGTTTGGGTCTGCCTGGAATGGAAACCTTGGTCGGGCCCCAGGCCTTTGTGGAAAATCATTTCCTGCCGGCCCATAACGCGTCTTGGGGAACTAGGCGCGTATTTACACGCTCCATACGCCTTTGCCGTTTATGCATTCACTCCGGAATGGTCATGATTTCGCTCAAACCCTATCTGCGCGCAGCGCCTTTATTGATCGGCGCCTGCCTGGTGCTGGCCGGATGTGGTCCCAAGGCCGATACGCACCCCGGCCAGCCGGTGACCAAGCGTCGCGCACTGTTGCAGGAAACCCTGCGCACGTTCGAGCCGATGGGGCTCATGGAGCGCGGTAAAAACCCTTATGTTGCGGCTGACTTCCAGGCGCTCGCCGACAAGCTTCAAACCCTGAGCACGCAGCCGTGGGGCTATTTCCCGCCGGGCAGCACCTATGCGCCGAGCCGTGCCAAACCAGCGGTGTGGCAGCAATCAGCCCAATTCAAGCAGGCGCAGGACACGTACATCAAGGCGGTCTCCAGCCTTGCCGTTGCGGCAAAAACAGGCAACCTGGACTTGATCCGGCCGGCCTACATGCGCGTGAGCGACAGTTGTGCCGCCTGCCACAAAACGTTTCGTGGACCGTCGGTGTTATGACGCCGGCTTCTGCGCCGGTCAGGGTGTGGGATGTGCCGGTACGGCTGTTTCACTGGCTGCTGCTGGCGTTGATCGGGTTCTCCTGGTGGAGCGGTGAGCAGGGTAACGAATGGATGGAATACCATGGCTGGTCTGGCTACGCCATCCTCACCCTCGTGCTGTTCCGCATTGTCTGGGGGTTTGTGGGCAGCGACACGGCGCGTTTTGCGCATTTCGTGCGGGGCCCGCGCATCAGCTATGCGTATTTTCGCAGCGTGTTGCAGCGCCAGCCCAAGGCCTATCTGGGGCACAACCCGCTGGGCGGATGGATGATCCTGAGCCTGATGCTGGTGTTGCTGGTACAGGCCATTACCGGACTGTTTGGCAACGATGACGACGATTATGAAGCACCGCTCTCGCATTGGCTCAGCCACGACACCAGCAGCCTCATCACCACTCTGCACGCCTACAATTTCGACCTGCTGCTGGGTTTGGTCGGCTTGCACGTTGCCGCGGTGTTCGCCCACCAGCTGCTGCGCCGCGACGACATGATCAAGGCGATGTTCACCGGCGTGAAAACGAGCATTTCGGGTGCAACTGCCGGGCGCATGGTGTCGACCGGGCGTGCACTCGTGCTGCTGGGATTCATGGCGGCACTTGTTTATGCGTTGCTTTGGGTGGGCGGCGGTGCATCGGATTTATAAATCTGAACGTCCCGCACCATTTCATGGGCGGCCTGAAACTGAACCCCTGATCCCTTTCGGCATTTCAACATCCCGGTACCCGCGCGGCTTCTCGCTGGTTTGTCCGCTTCCGCATCGATAGGCACGGTCCAGCGCTTTTGCCAGGGCGCGCCAGCGCTTATGCTTGTAATGGTTCTCTTTCTTCAGGACGGCCAGTCATGCTGACGTGGCGCGGCATTGCCGACGAACTCAAGCTTCATCGCGCGCGCCTGCTGCAGGCCAACGTCATTGCCTTGCTGGCGGTGGCGGCTGCCGTTCCGGTGCCGCTGCTGCTGCCGCTGATGGTGGACGAGGTGTTGCTGCATCACCCTGGCGCCTTCGTGGAACGGATCGGTGCGGCGTTTCCGCCCGCCTGGCACGGGCCGGTGCTGTTCATCGGTGTGGCGTTGTTGCTGACGGTTGCACTCAGGCTGACGGCGATCCTGCTCAATGTGTGGCAGGGGCGGACGTTTTCGCTGCTGGCCAAGGACGTGGTGTACCGCATCCGGGTGCGCATGCTTGCCCGGCTGTCGCGCATCGCACTGTCGGAATTCGAGACGGTGGGCGCAGGCCGCGTCACCTCGCATTTCGTGACCGACCTCAACGCCATCGACAGCTTCCTCGGTTCCTCGATTTCGGGTTTGGTGGTGTCGGTGCTGACGCTGGTTGGCGTGGCGGCGGTGCTGTTCTGGATGCACTGGCAGCTGGCGCTGTTCATCGTGCTGCTGAACCCGGTTGTGATCCTGTTTTCGACCCGGCTCGGCAAGCGGGTGAAGGACCTGAAAAAACACGAAAATCGGGCATTCGAAGTGTTCCAGGAAGCGCTGTCCGAAACCCTCGACGCGCTGACCCAGATCCGCGCGATGAACCGCGAGAAGCATTACCTGGCGCGGGTGACCGACAAGGCCGCCGACATTCGTCGGCACGCGGCCGCGTTTGCCTGGAAATCCGATGCGATGAGCCGGATCTCCTTCTTCGTATTCCTTGCCGGCTTCGACGCCTTCCGCGCCGGGGCAATGCTGATGGTGGTGTTCTCCAACCTCACCATCGGCGAGATGCTGGCGGTGTTCGGCTACCTCTGGTTCATGATGACGCCGGTGCAGGAACTGGTGAACATGCAGTATTCCTGGTTCGCCGCCAATGCGGCGCTGGGCCGGATCAATGCGCTGCTCGGCCTGCACGGCGAACCGCAACACCCCGCACAGCGTGACCCGTTCGCAGGCCAGGCCACGGTCGGCATTGCACTCGACCACGTCAGCTTTGCCTATGCGGACGGCGAGACGGTGCTGGACGACGTCAGCCTCGCGGTGGCGGCGGGCGAAAAGGTTGCGCTGGTGGGGGCCTCCGGCGGCGGCAAGTCGACGCTGGTGCAGGCGCTGCTGGGCCTGTATCCGGTGAAATCCGGACAGATTTATTATGGTGACACGCCGGTCACCGAAATCGGCTGGGAAACGGTGCGCGAACACGTCGGCGTGGTGCTGCAGCATCCGGTTCTGTTCAACGACAGCGTGCGCGCCAACCTCACGCTGGGGCGCGATGCCGGCGACGCCAGCTTGTGGCAGGCGCTGGAAATCGCCCAGTTGAAGGACATCATCGCCGCGCTGCCGCACGGGCTGGATACGGTGGTGGGGCGGCAGGGCGTGCGCCTGTCCGGCGGCCAGCGGCAACGGCTGGCGATTGCACGCATGATCGTCGCCCGACCGCAGATCGTCATCCTCGACGAAGCCACCTCCGCACTCGACACCGACACCGAACGGCGGCTGCATCAGGCTCTTTCCGGATTTCTGGCGGGCCGCACCACGCTCATCATCGCGCATCGTTTGAGCGCGGTGAAGCAGGCCGACCGCATTCTGGTGTTCGAAAACGGCCGCGTGGTGGAGGAGGGCGCCCACGCCGAGCTGATCGACCGGGGCGGGCTGTATCACAAGCTCTATCATCACGCGTAAAAAACGCTGGGGAAAATCAGCGTTTACTGATAGACTTCGTCCAGTTGTGCATACAGTAGTGGGCAGGTCTGGCTTGTGCCGCCGTGCCTCGGGACTGTTCTCACAGCCCCATCGTCTTCGACCTCTCTTTTGTGCCGCCGGGTTTCTTCATCCGGCAGTGACAAGTCTTGTGGTTGGCGCCGATGTGATCGACGCGACCCGTTGGGCGTTTTTCAAACGCTGCTTATTTCCGGTTCGTAATTGTTGGCCTGTCTGGTTTCGAACCGGGCGCAGGCCGTGTTTGCGCATCAATGCGCACTGAAAAAGGTATTGCCATGAGCTTTTCCGAACTGGGGCTTGATCCCCTCATCCTTAAATCCGTTCTGGCCGCAGGCTACGAAACCGCCACGCCCGTTCAGATGCAGGCGATTCCCGCCGCGCTGAGCGGCCGCGACCTGCTGGTGTCGTCCCACACCGGCAGCGGCAAGACGGCGGCCTTCCTGCTGCCGTCGATCCAGCGCATGCTGGCCGAGCCGACGGTCAAGAGCATGGGCCCGCGTGTGCTGGTTCTGACCCCGACGCGCGAACTCGCGCTGCAGGTCGAAAAAGCCGCCATGACCTACGGCAAGGACATGCGCCGCTTCCGCACCGCCTGCCTGGTCGGCGGCGCGCCGTATGGCCTGCAGTTGAAGCGTTTGAGCCAGCCGGTGGACGTCGTGGTGGCCACGCCGGGCCGCCTGATCGACCACCTGGAGCGCGGCAAGATAGACTTCTCGCGCCTGGAAGTGCTGGTGCTGGACGAAGCCGACCGCATGCTGGACATGGGCTTTGTCGACGACATCAAGGCCATCGCCGCGCGCTGCCCGGCCGAGCGCCAGACCCTGTTGTTCTCGGCCACGCTCGACGGCGTGGTGGGCAACCTGGCGCGCGAACTGACCCGCGATGCACAGCGCATCGAGATCGAAGCGGTGCCGCACAAGGAATCCAAGATCGAGCAGCGCCTGCTGTTTGCCGACAACATGGACCACAAGAACCGTCTGCTCGACGCGCTGCTGCGCGACGTGGAGATGGTGCAGGCGATCGTGTTCGCCTCGACCAAGCGCAGCACCGAGGAAATTTCCG
>JAJYXA010000599.1 GCA_021791235.1 Pseudomonadota bacterium | reverse complement strand
GGCACCGGTCCGTTCGACCAGCAGTTGCGCGTGATCGGCGAGGCGGCCAAGCCGCAGGCGCTGAACTACCGTGAAAAAATGAGCCTGATCGACCTGATGATTGCGGTCGGCGGCATCACCGATTTTGCCGCGGGCAACAAGGCCTACATCCTGCGCACCGTGGACGGCAAGCAGGAACGCCTCGGCGTGCGCCTGGAAGACCTGTTGAGAGGCGGCGACATTTCGGCCAACGTCGACATGCGGCCGGGCGATGTGCTGGTGGTGCCCGAAAGCCTGTTCTGAGTGTGTCTGCGCCGCCTTTTGCGGCGCTTTTTGATGGAACGTCCGCATGGATCAAGTGCTGCAGCAAATTCTGGGGTATGCCAAGGCCGCCTGGCACCGCCGCTGGTGGGGCGTGGCAGTGGCCTGGCTGGTGTGCATCGTCGGCTGGACCTGGGTAATGATGATCCCCGACCGCTACGAGGCGTCGGCGCGCGTCTATGTGGATACGCAAACCCTGTTGAAGCCGCTGCTGTCGGGGCTCGCGGCCGAGCCCAACGTCGAGCAGCAGATCAAGCTGATGACGCGCCAGCTGGTCAGCCGCCCGACGCTGGAAAAGGTCGCGCGCATGACCGATCTGGACGTCAAGGCGAAAACCCCGGAGCAGACCGAGGCCATGCTGGACGGCCTGGCGAGCAAGATATCCATCGCCGACGCCGGCCGTGAAAACCTCTACACCATCAGCTATCAGGATGCCAACGGCGACCTGGCGAAAAAAGTGGTGCAGTCGCTCCTGACCATTTTCGTGGAGACCAGCCTCGGCAAGACCCGTCAAGACATTTCCAGCTCGCAGCGCTTCATCGAGGAGCAGTTGCAGCAGTATCAGCAGAAGCTCACCGACGCCGAAAATGCCCTGACGGAATTCAAGCGCAAGCACATCGGCATGATGCCGGGGCAGGGCGGCGGCTACTACGCCAAGCTGGCCGAAACCTCGGCGCAACTGCGCCAGGCGCAGCTGGACCAGCAGGAAGCCGTCAACCGCCGCAACCAGCTCAAGCGCCAGCTGGCCGACGAGGAACCGGAGCTCACCGCGGCCGCCGCGGCCGTGTCGACCCACAGCGAGATCGACGGCCGCATCCAGGCGCTGGAAAAGCAGATGGACCTGCTCCGCCTGCAATACACCGACCTGCATCCCGACATCCAGTCGACCAAACGCCTGATCGAGAAACTGGAAGCGCAGAAGAAAATCGATCTGGCCGAGCGCAAGGCCGACCCCGCGGGCGCCCGGATCCAGAATCCGGTCTATCAGCAGCTCACCATCGCCATCGCCGAGGCCGATGCGACGGTCGCATCGCTGAGCGCGCGCGTGGCCGAGTATCGGCGCCGCTATGGCGAACTGCGCAAGGCGTCGAACATGATTCCGCAGGTGGAGCAGGAATACACCCAGCTGATGCGCGACTACGACGTCTATCACCAGAACTACGACGCCCTCCTGAAGCGCCGTGAATCCGTCACCATGTCGGGCGAGGTCGAGAGCAAGACCGACACCGTCGACTTCCGCGTGATCGATCCGCCCTTCGTGCCGAGCCAGCCGGCGTGGCCGAACCGTCCGCTGCTGCTCTCGATGGTGACCCTGGGCGGCCTCGCTGCGGGCGTCGCGGCGGCCTTCCTGCTGAGCCAGCTGCGCCGCACCGTGACCGACCGCCGAACCCTGCGCGAGCTGACCGGGCTGCCGCTGCTGGGCGCGGTGGCGCGGGTGGAAACCGATGAAACCCGCCGCCGCAAGCGCAAGGGCCTGCTGACCTATCTGGCCGCGCTGGGCAGCCTGATCGCCGCCTACGGCGCGGTGGTGATCCTGCAACTGGTCGTGTCGCGTGCGGGCTAGGAGGAACCATGAGCATTATTGAAAAAGCAGCCGGCAAGATCGGCGCAGGCGCACCCGGCCCGGCGACGAGGAATGAGCATGGCGATTCCGGCCGCGAGGATGCCAGCCTGATCGAAAACGCGCTCAACAAACAGCGCGGCAGCCACGCCGCCCCCTTTGTCGCCACGCCGGTCGAACCGGTGTTCAACGCGCCGGATACCATCGCCATGGAAGGCGGCAGCCAGGTGCAGTCGATCAACCTGGCGCGCCTGCACCGCATGGGCGTGGTGTCGCCGGACGCCGAGAAAAGCCAGATCGCCGAGGAATTCCGCATCATCAAGCGCCCGCTCATCGCCAATGCCTTCGGCCAGGGCACCGCGCGGGTCAGGAACGGCAACCTCATCATGATCACCAGTTCGCTGCCGGGCGAAGGCAAGAGCTTCTGCGCCATCAACCTCGCCATTTCGATGGCGATGGAAATGGATCGCACCGTGCTGCTGGTCGACGCCGACGTCGCCAAACCGCGCATCCCCGAGTATCTCGGCATCCACGCCGACAAGGGCCTGCTCGACGTGCTGCAGGACAAGGACCTGAGGCTGTCCGACGTGCTGATCCGCACCGACATAGCCAAGCTGACGGTACTGCCCGCCGGCCGCACCTACAAACGCGCGACCGAGCTTCTCGCCAGCGCCGCCATGACCCGCCTGGTCGAGGACATCGGGAATCGTTACCCCGACCGTATCATCCTGTTCGATTCCCCGCCGCTGCTGGCGACCAGCGAAGCCAGCGTGCTGGCGACCCACATGGGGCAGATCGTCATGGTGGTGGAAGCCGAGAGAACCTCGCAGGAAGCGGTGCGCGAAGCCTTGAGCCACATCCAGTCATGCGAAGTGGTGGGCATGCTGCTGAACAAGACCACGCCGACCCCGGGTGCGGATTACTACTATGGCTACTATGGCAGTTACGGCAAATAGGCGCCGCCCGCGCTGCGCCGGGACAGCGCTGCCCAGCCGGATTCCGCTGGCAGGCGCTTTTTCCGTTTCCATGGCGATGGCATGCGCAGTGCCTGCGCACGCCCTCGACTGGCGCCTGGAGCCCAGCGTCCGGGCGTCGTCCACCTATACCGACAATGCCAACCAGAGCGCGACCAATCCCGAAGATGCGCTGATCCTGAGCGTGACGCCGGGCTTCAGCCTGCGCTCCCAGGGGTCGCGTCGCATCCAGGCCTCCATGAACTACGGTCTTACCGGTGTGGCCAGATTCGGCGAAGATCAAAGCACCGACCTTTATCACAACCTCAACGCCGCCGGCAAAGCAGAACTGGTCGAGGATTTCCTGTTCATCGACGGCAATGCACGCATCTCGCAGGAATTGATTTCGCTGCTCGGATCGCCCGCCGATGCCGAAATCAACGCCAGCAACCGCGCCACCGTCGGCATGTATTCGATCAGCCCCTACATCCAGAAACGTCTCGGCACCTTCGCCAATGCGCAGGCGCGCTATACCGCCAGCGGGGCGATTTTCGAGAACAGCGGCACCGCCAACTCCAACGTGAACGCATTCACGGCGGGACTCACCAGCGGCACCCGCTTCAACGATCTCAGCTGGGGGCTGAATTACTCCATTCGCAAGGCGGAGAACCGCAATGCGGCCACGGCCGCCGCCAATGCCGACACCACCTTCGAGCGCGCCAGCGCCACCGTCGGCTATGCGCTGACCCGCAAATTCCGCGTGTTCGGCACGGTGGGCCAGGACTGGAACGACTACCTCAGCGCCACCGGGACCGAGGGTTCATTCTACAGCGCCGGATTCGGCTGGTCGCCCACGCGCCGCACCAGCGTCGAGGCCTCGGCGGGCGAGCGCTATTTCGGCAGCGTCTTCAGCCTTTCCGGCAGCCATCGTACCCGCATGTCGCGGTGGACGGTGCGCTATTCCGAGGACGTCAGCGATATCACGCAACAGTTTCTGGAGCAGAGCAGCCGTATTTTCTGGGTGTGCAACGGATCGCTCATAGAGACCCAGACCAATCCGGGTGCTTGTATCGGGCCGGTTACGGCGGGCGAACTGGCGCTCTTTTTCAACAACTACGGCATTTCCACGGCTGATCTGGTTGCCGCAGGCTTGCTCAACATTTCAAGCGCCAACGGCATCTTCATCATCAAGAGATTCACCGCCGGCGTGTCATGGGACGTCGGCCGCCTCGGGTTCGGGCTGTCGGCGCACGACACGCGACGGCTGTATCAGCTGTTCGGCGATGCGAAGGATCATGTTCGGGGGGTGACGGGTTCCGTCAGCTACCGGATGTCGCCCCAAACCACCGCCAGCAGCAGCCTGTCGCTCATCCGCACGAGTGTCGATGGCGTACTGGCGGGCGGGCCGGCCCGGGAGGACGATCTTCTCAGTCTCAGCCTCGGCCTCAACCACCGCTTCGCCGAGAAACTCAGCGGCGCGTTGACTTTCCGCCATACCCAACGGGATTCGAACGTGGCGAGCGCCGACTACGAAGAAAACAGGATTACGGCCTCGGTCAACATGGGCTTCTGATCGATCTTCCGGCATGGCACAGCGGTTGCTTCGCATTCCGTGCGCGCACCGGCGCGCCTCACACAGATAACGGATCGTTCATGTACGAAGATTATTACCGCTTTAGCGCCAAGCCGTTCCAGCTCAACCCGGACCCGCGTTTCTTCTATGGTTCCAAGGGGCACAAGCGGGCGATGGCCTACCTGGATTACGGCCTGTCTCTGGGCGAAGGCTTCATCGTCATCAGCGGCGAGGTCGGCGCGGGCAAAACCACGCTGGTGCGCAACCTGTTTCGCCAGCTCGAAGCCCACAACCTGCTTGCCGCGCAGCTGGTGTCGACCCAGCTGGATGCCGAGGACACGCTGCGCAGCGTCGCCGCCTCGTTCGGGCTGGAGCATGAGGGCCTGCCCAAGTCCTCGCTGCTGAAAAACCTGGAAGACTTTCTGGTGGCCGCCACCCGTCAGGGCAAGCGCGTCCTGCTGGTGGTGGACGAAGCGCAGAACTTGACGCCGCGCGCGGTCGAGGAATTGCGGATGCTGTCCAACTACCAGAACAACGAACGCTCGCTGATCCAGACCTTCCTGCTGGGCCAGCCGGAATTCCGCGGCATCCTGCAAAGTCCCGACATGCAGCAGTTGCGCCAGCGCGTGGTGGCCTCGTACCATCTGGGACCGCTCGACGCCGACGAGACGCGCGGCTACATCGAGCATCGCCTGCGCACCGTCGGCTGGCAGGGGATGCCGGGTTTCGACGACGCGGCGTTCGCCGCGCTGCACTGCTTCACCGGCGGCATTCCGCGCCGCCTCAACACCACCTGCGACCGCCTGCTGCTGTTCGGCTTTCTCGAAGAGAAATCCCGCTTCGGCGAGGCCGAGGTCAACGAGGTGATCGCCGATCTGAAGAACGAGGTGGCGCACCAGGATTTTCAGGGCGCCGCCGGCGCCGGCAATCCGATGCCGGGCGGCGCGCTGCACAACGATGACCATCAGCGCCTGACCCAGCGCGTCGAGCAGATGGAACGCTCGGTCAACCGCATCCTCCCCATCGTGCGCAAGATTCTCTACACCGTGAGCGAGCGCCAGGCGACGGCTGAAGAAGGCGTGCCGTCCGACGGTCGTGACAGCACGCGCTAAGCCATGACCCAGGTTTTATGCATCGCGGGCGCGCGTCCGAATTTCATGAAAATCGCCCCGGTGATGGCCGCGCTGGCCGAAACCGGCATTGCCGCGCAGCTGCTGCACACCGGCCAGCATTACGACGCGGCGATGAGCGACAGCTTCTTTGCCGACCTCGGCATTCCGCCCCCGGATCACCATCTTGAAGTCGGCTCCGGCAGCCATGCGGTGCAGACTGCCGAGGTGATGAAGCGCTTCGAGCCCGTGCTCGAAAGCGCGCGGCCGCAGGCCGTGCTGGTGGTGGGCGACGTCAACTCGACCCTCGCCTGCGCCCTGGTGGCGGCCAAGCGCGGCGTGCGCGTGATTCATGTCGAGGCTGGCCTGCGCAGCTACGACCGCAGCATGCCGGAAGAGATCAACCGCGTGCTCACCGACCAGATTTCCGACCTGCTGTTCACCACGGAAAAAAGTGCGCTCGCCAACCTCGTGCGCGAGGGCATCGACCCCGCGCGCGTCGAGTTCGTCGGCAACGTCATGATCGACACCCTGTACCGCAACCTCGGGCGCGCGGTGCCGGCGAGCCAAACCCTCGGCGTCGCGCCGCCGCAGTATGCGGTGCTGACGCTGCACCGGCCGTCCAACGTCGACGACCGGGCCACGCTCGCGGCGCTGCTCGACGTCGTCGCCGAAATCAACCGCGTCCTGCCGGTGGTGATGCCGCTGCACCCGCGCACCCGCGGCAACATCGAAAAATTCGGTTTCACCGCCAAGCTCGACGGCCTGCACATTCTGCCGCCGGTCGGCTATCTGGAGATGCTCGGCCTGATGCGCGACGCCAAACTGGTGCTCACCGATTCCGGCGGCATCCAGGAGGAGACCACCGCGCTCGGCGTGCCCTGTCTCACCCTGCGCGACAACACCGAACGCCCGATCACCCTCGCCGAAGGCACCAATACCCTGGTGGGCCCCAACCCCGATGCGATCCGGGCTGCGTTCAATGACGTCATGGCGAGCGGCGGCAAGACCGGGCGCATCCCCGAATACTGGGACGGCCGCGCCGCGATGCGCATCGCGCACACCCTGCAGGGCTGGCTGCCGCTGCCGAAAGGCAGGAGGACGGCATAAATGGCGTCGATCAGGAACGCCATGTCGGTCGACGTCGAAGACTACTTCCAGGTATCGGCGTTCGCGCCGCACATCCGGCGCGAGGACTGGGACGGCCTGCCGTGCCGGGTCGAGCGCAACGTCGACGTCATTCTCGGCCTGCTCGACGAGGCGGATGCCCGGGCCACCTTCTTCACGCTCGGCTGGATTGCCGAACGCTATCCGCAGGTGGTGCGGCGCATCGTCGACAACGGCCACGAACTCGCCAGCCACGGCTACGGCCACCAGCGCGCAAGCGATCTGACGCCCGCGCAATTCCGCGACGACATCACCCGCGCCAAGCGCATCCTCGAAGACCTCGGCGGGGTTGCCGTGCGCGGCTACCGCGCGCCGAGTTTCTCCATCAATCGAAACAACTGGTGGGCGGTCGGGGAGCTGGAAAACGCCGGTTACGTGTACAGCTCGAGCATTTATCCGGTGCGCCACGATCATTACGGCATGCCCGGCGCGCCGCGCTTCCCGCATCGCCCCAACGGCGAGGCGGGCATTCTCGAACTGCCGCCGACCACCGTGCCGCTGCTGGGCCGCAACCTCCCCGCGGCGGGCGGGGGCTGGTTCCGCCTGCTGCCGTACGAGGTGTCGCGCTGGATGCTGCGACGGGTGAACGCACAAGACCGGGCGCCCTGCATGTTCTATTTCCATCCCTGGGAACTCGACGCCGGACAGCCGCGCCAGAGCGGCATTTCCGCGAAGACCCGCTTCCGCCATTACGTCAATCTGCAACGCATGCCGGGCAGACTGCGCCAATTGCTGAACGACTTCGAATGGGACCGCGTCGACCGCGTGTTCCTCGCCGGACATTGAATATGCAAGCCGAACCCTTCGCCGTGTCCGGAGCCGCGACGGCCGAGGTCACGGTGCGCGCGCTGGAAGCGCACGAGCGCGCGCGCTGGGACGCCTATGTGAACGCGCATCCGGACGCGAGCTTTTTCCACCGCGCCGGCTGGCAGCGGGTGATCGAGGACGCGTTCGGGCACCGCACGCATTTCCTGCTGGCCGAACGCGGCGGCGAGGCGGTGGGCGTGCTGCCGCTGGCCGAAATCAGAAGCCGGCTGTTCGGCCACAGCCTGGGATCGCTGCCGTTCTGCGCCTACGGCGGCATCCTCGCCGATCACGACGCCGCCTTTCGTGCGCTCGACGAGGCCGCGCAGGCGTTCGCCATGCGGCTCAAGGTCGGCGCGCTCGAATACCGCAACCGGGTCGCCCAGCACGCCCACTGGCCGACCAAGGACCTGTACGTCACCTTCAGGAAAGCCATCGACCCTGAAATCGAGGCCAACATGAACGCCATCCCGCGCAAGCAGCGGGCGATGGTGAGGAAGGGCATCAAGGCCGGCCTGGCGGGCGAGATCGACGCCGACACCGCGCGGTTTTTCCGGGCCTATTCGGCGAGCGTGCATCGTCTGGGCACCCCGGTGTTTTCGCGCAAATTCTTCCGCCTGTTGAAGGACGAATTCGGCGACGACTGCGAAGTGCTCACCATCACCCTCGACGGCAAGGTGATCTCCAGTGTGATGTCGTTCTATTTCCGCGACGAGGTGCTGCCGTATTACGGCGGCGGCGTCGACGCGGCGCGCGCGGTGGCCGGCAACGACTTCATGTACTGGGAGCTGATGCGGCGCGCCTGCGAGCGCGGGCTCAAGGTGTTCGACTTCGGCCGCAGCAAGCGCGGCACCGGCTCGTTCGACTTCAAGAAAAACTGGGGCTTCGAGCCGACGCCGCTGGCGTACGAGTATTTTCTGGTGGCGGACACGGAAGTCCCCGACATCAATCCGCTCAACCCCAAATACCGCCTCTTCATCCAGGCCTGGAAAAAAATGCCGCTGGCGCTGGCCAATGTCATCGGGCCGCACATCGTGAAGAATCTGGGATGAATAAAGTGCTTTTCACCACAGAGGCACAGAGACACAGAGAAAAACCGTTTCCGATCAGCGGGACGAAGATTGTGGTCTTCTCTGTGCCTCTGTGCCTCTGTGGTTGCTGTTTTTTCAAGGCCTGACCCATGGAAGGCCTGCTGTTTCTTGCCCACCGCATCCCGTTTCCGCCCAACAAGGGCGACAAGATCCGCTCGTTTCACCTGCTGCGGCATCTCGCCGCGCGCTATGAGATCCATCTTGGCGCCTTCGTCGACGATCCCGACGACTGGCAATACCGGGATGCCCTGAAGCCTTGGTGCGCGTCGATCAGGTTGCTTCCGCTGCATCCCCGCCGTGCCAGACTGGCGAGCCTCGCCGGCCTGCTGACCGGCGAGGCGCTGACGCTGCCGTATTACCGCAACCGCGAACTCGCCACCTGGGCGAAGGAACTGGCCGCTTCCGGCACGGTGACGCGCGGCCTGGCTTTTTCCTCGGCGATGGCGCAGTTCATGCCGGCGGGCCTTTCCCGCCGCGTGCTCGACATGGTCGACGTCGATTCCGACAAGTGGACCCAATACGCGCCGACGCAGCGCTGGCCGCTGTCCTGGGTGTATGCGCGCGAAGGCCGCAAGCTGGCCGAATGGGAAGCGCGGGTGGCGCAGGACTTCGACGCCACCCTGCTGGTGTCGCGCGACGAGGCTGCGCTGCTGCAACGGCGCGTGCCGCAGGCGCGGCACAAGATCGGCGCCTTCGAGAACGGCGTCGACGCCGACTATTTTTCGCCGGCGCGCGACTACCCGAACCCGTATGCGCCCGACGTGCGGGGCGTTGCGTTCACCGGCGCCATGGATTACTGGCCGAACGTCGATGCCGCCATCTGGTTCGCCGAGCGGATTTTTCCTGCCGTGCGCGAGGCCTTGCCGGCGGCGCAGTTCACCATCGTCGGCAGCCGGCCCACCGAAGCCGTCCTCGCGCTGGCGCGCCAGCCCGGCGTCGTCGTCACCGGCGGCGTGCCCGACGTGCGGCCCTGGCTCGCCCATGCCGCCTGCGCGGTGGCGCCCCTGCGCATCGCGCGCGGCGTGCAGAACAAGGTGCTCGAAGCCATGGCGATGGCGCGTCCGGTCGTCGCCAGCGCCCAGGCGGCCGAAGGCATCCGCGCCCAGGCCGGGCGCGACTTCATCCTGGCGCAGGGCGAAGCCGACTTCGCCCACGCCGTCGTGGCCCAACTGCAGCGCACCGCGTGCAACGCGCCGGCGCGCGACCGCATCCTGGAACACTACGACTGGGCCCGCAACCTGAGCGCGATCGACCCTTTGTTCGAAGCGGCGTCGGCCGTTTCGCCCGTTCCGGAGACTTGCCCCGCATGAGTGCCTTGCCCGATTCGCTACCCGCTGCCCCGCGTGCCGCCTGGCTGCTGCCGGGCGCGCTGACCGTCGGCGTCCTGCTGATCCTCGCCGGGGTGTTCTGGCCGACGTTCCACTCGATGATCGAAGTGTGGGAGCGCTCGGAAACCTTCGCTCACGGCTATCTCATCTTCCCCATCGGCGCCTGGCTCATCTGGCGCAAGCGCGATGTGCTGGCGCGGGTGCGGCCGCTGCCCGACCTGCGCGGGCTGATCCTGCTGGCCGCGGCCGGTGCTGGCTGGCTGCTGGCCGATGCCGGCAGCGTCAACGTCGTTGCCCAGTATGCGTTCATCGCCATGCTGATTGCGGCCGCGTGGGCCCTGCTCGGCTGGGCCTTCGTGCGGGCAACGTTCTTTCCGCTGATGTTCCTGTTTTTCGCGGTGCCGGTGGGCGAATTCCTGATCCAGCCGCTGATGGGGATCACCGCCGATTTCACCGTGGCGATGCTGCAGGCCACCGGTATCCCGGTGTACCGCGAAGGCATGTTCTTCAGCATCCCCAGCGGCGACTGGTCGGTGGTCGAGGGCTGCTCCGGACTGCGCTATCTGATCGCCTCGGTCACCCTCGGCGTGCTGTACGCCTACCTCACCTATCGCTCGTGGAAACGGCGGCTGC
>JAJYXA010000353.1 GCA_021791235.1 Pseudomonadota bacterium | reverse complement strand
CGCATTGGTCGATTCCGCCGAAGCCATGGCCGAACAGGTCGCCGCGGTCCTGGCCGAGAAACATCTCGCCAACCCCAGCCACGCCCAACCGCGCTACGACTTCTACGTCACCGACGTGCCGCTGCGCTTCCAGACCATCGGCGAGCGCTTTCTGGGTCGCACACTCAACAACGTGCATGTGGTGAAGTGGTGATCGCAAGACCGCGGCCATGATCCGGGTCAACGCCCAGATCGAGCTCGACGAGCGCGAAATCCAGGAGGACTTCGTACGCGCCTCGGGACCCGGCGGGCAGAACGTCAACAAGGTGTCGACCGCGGTGCAACTGCGCTTCGACGTCGCCGGCTCCCCCTCGCTGCCCGATCCGGTGCGCGTCCGCCTGATGGCCCTCGCGGGCCGCCGCCTCACCCAGGACGGCGTGCTGATTATCGAAGCCGAGCGCTATCGGAGCCAGCGGCGCAACCGCGACGACGCGCTGGAACGGCTGATTGAACTGATTCGCGAAGCCTGCGAAGTGGAGACGCCGCGCCGCCCGACCCGGCCCACGCTGGCGTCAAAAAAACGGCGTCTGGACAGCAAGCAGCGGCGGGGAGAGACCAAGAAACTGCGTGGGTTGAAACCTGGGGCAGAGCATTGATCTGTGCATCAAGGCTGCGGTGGTGCCGCGCTTCGTTTCATTTCCACATCACGTCGACCTTTTGCCGCGCAGCAGCCGTGAGCAGTTCGATCAGGGGCAATGCCCGGTGCATCAGGCTGACAGGCGGCTCGTCCGAGTCGTCGTCCCGGGCTTCTCTGGATTCGCTCTGGACCGGCGCCGCCTCGATCGCACGCTTCAACCGATCCAGCGCCGCAGGCACATCCTCGGCCAGAATGGCGCCGGGCACCGTTTCGCTGTGCCCCATCATTTTCAGCATGCCCAGCGCGACGTCACCAAACATCGTGATATCGGCATAGGCCTTGCATGTGAACGTCACCAGCATTTGAGTCTCCTATCGGTTCGTCGGTCTTCCGCCAGGTAATTTTCCTGCACCTGGCAGTGACGGCTTCAATTAAAGGCCGCCTCGGGTATTCCTGTTGCCAGCAGCGTGGCGAATTCCTCGGCAACGAGCGGCCGGCTGAAAAAGTAGCCTTGCCCCTCTTCGCAATGCTGCGCCTTCAGGAAGGCCAGTTGCCCCTGTTTTTCAACACCTTCGGCGATCACCCGTTGCTTGAGGCTGGTGCCCATGGCAATGACGGCGCTGACGATGATGCCATTGCCATTGACGGAATCAATGTCGTGCACGAACGACCCGTCGATTTTAAGGACATCGATCGGAAACAGATGCAGATAACTCAAACTGGAATAGCCGGTGCCGAAATCATCCACTGCCAGCTGCACCCCCATATCCTTGAGTTGCTGAAGTATCGCGGTACTGGTCTCGGCATTGTGCATCAACACGCTTTCGGTGATTTCCAGCTGCAGGCAGCATGGCGCCAGCCCGGTTTCGTGCAGGATGGCACGCACCCCTTCAACGAAATCCCCGCGGCGGAATTCCAGTGCGGAAATGTTGACGGCGATCGAAGCCGGCTTAAGCCCCGCGTCTTCCCAACGCCTGGCTTGTGCACAGGCTTCGCGCAATACCCAGCGGCCGATCGGCACGATCAGACCGCAATCTTCCGCGACCGGCACAAAGCGTTCAGGCAGGACCATGCCCCATTCCGGATGCATCCAGCGCAGCAGTGCTTCGGCGCCGGTAATCGCGCCGGTAGCCAGATTGACCTTGGGCTGGTAATGCAGCACGAATTCCTGCCGCTCCAGCGCATGCCGCAAATGGGATTCGACGACGTGCCGCTCGACTGCGCGGACGTTCATCTCGTGCCTGAAAAACTGGTAGTTGTCGCGGCCCTTTTCCTTGGCGTGATACATCGCGGTATCCGCATTCTTGATCAACGTTTCCGTATTCTCGCCATCCGTCGGATATACGCTGATACCGATGCTGGTCGTCACATGCAGCTCACGCTTGTCGATGGCATGCGGCGCTGCCAGCGCGGCGATGATCTTGTCGGCCGTCAAGGCCGCGTCTTCCGCGTACTTGTCTTCCGTCACCAGCACCACGAATTCATCGCCGCCCAGCCGGCTTATCGTATCGGATCCACGCACGCATGCACTCAGGCGAAGCGCGACGGATTGCAGCAGTTTGTCTCCGGTCTCGTGGCCGAGCGAATCATTGATGTGCTTGAAATTATCCAGGTCCAGGAACAGCACGGCGAGATGCGTGCCGCGTCGTTTCGCCAAAGCAATCGCTTGCGTGATGCGGTCGTTCAGCAGCAAGCGGTTCGGCAAATTGGTCAGGAAATCGTGGTGCGCCAGATGGGCCATTTTCATGCGCATCGCCTGCGCGGCCGAGATATCGTGGAACACGATCACCGCGCCCGCAATCTGCCCGTTCAGGTCATGGATCGGCGCGGCGGAGTCTTCGATCGGCGCTTCTTTCCCATCGCGCCGGACAAGGACCGTGCCTGCAGTCAGGCCCATCGGCCTGTTCAGCTGCAGGACCAGTTCGACAGGATTGCGTTCGGACTCGCGCGTCGTGCCATTGATGATGTGCATCACCTCGGCGATCGGGAGCCCGCGTGCTTCTTCTCTCGTCCATCCGGTCATGCTTTCCGCCGCGACGTTCAGATAGTCGACATTCCCCGACATATCGGTGCCGATGACCGCGTCGCTGATCGAATTGAGTGTGATTTCGGCACGTGTTCTTTCCAGGTACAAGGATTCCTCGACGGCCTTGCGCTGGATGATATTGCGCAGCGATTGCGGCACCAGCGAGCTGCCGAAATGGTCTTTCGACAGCGTGCCTTGCGCACCATGCTGTACCGCTTCCGTCGCCAGCGCGTCGTCTTCCACCGCACTGAGCGTCAGGATCGGCGTCTGAGGGGTGACGGCGAACAACTGGTCAAATGTTTCGATACCCTGGCTGTCGGGCAGCGACAGATCCGCCAGAATCACGTCGATGCCACCCGCGCGCAGCCGCTCGAGCGCATCGGAGAGCCGCGTGACCCATTCGATGGCGAAGGGGCCGCCTTTTGCCTTGCCAAGCACACGCTCCAAGGTTCGGGCATCGTCCGGATCAGCCGTAACAATAAGAACGCGATTCGTCATGAAACATCCAGCGTCACAATCGAGAATCGAGTCCCAACCCGTCCGCGCAATCGGGACAAGTCAGTGTCCGAGATCCTTCAGAAACTGCTCAGCCTTGTCCTTGGCCAAGCCATAGTGCTCCTGCAGCTTGCCGAGCAGGTAGTCCTTGTTGCCTTCGGCCTTCATGAGATCGTCGTCAGTGAGCTTGCCCCACTTTTGCTTGACCTTGCCGGAGACCTGCTTCCAATTGCCTTTGACGGTATCTTCGTTCATTACGGGTGCCTCTTTGCGGTGAGGGTCATCTAGACCCGTTACCAGCCTGCGACGGTATGGGCGGACAGGTCCGCACCCTTTCCGCCATCCAGTTTTCAGCGATGACCTTCACGTGTCGAGCGTGAGTGGTCATCACGCTGACGCCGGGTCACCTGAAATTACTGGCGATACCGATCGCGCGCGTCTTCTTCTTTCTTCTTCCGATCCAACTCCTCCTGTGTGGCTTTCTTCCTCCTATCCACTTCCTGCTGAGTAGCCTTGCGCTTTTGATCCTGCCCTTGCGCTTCAGGTTGAGCGCGTTTCCGCTCCAGATCTTGTTGCTGCTTCTGTTGTTTCCGGCGCTGCTGCTCTTTCTGGCGCTGCTGGTCTTGCTGGCGCTGCTGCTCTTGCTGGCGCTGCTGATCCTGCTGCCGTTGCTGCTCTTGCTGGCGCTGCTGCTCTTGCTGGCGCTGCTGCTCTTGCTGGCGCTGCTGCTCTTGCTGGCGCTGCTGCTCTTGCTGGCGCTGCTGCACACGCTGTTGATCATACTGCTGCGTGACAGGCTCACGCGGCTGGTAGCGGTAATTCTCGGACCGTATCGTATGCTGCTGTTCTACTGCGCGAGGATAGCGGTCACCGGAATAATTCCGTTGGTAGGTCGGCAACGGTGCGGGAGCCGGAGCAGAGCCGCGGTCCCAACGGTCCCACCCGCTTCGACGCTGTTCCCAGTCGCGGCCCCAGTGCTCGCCCCAACGTGGCGGCGCGTCGGCACGCCAGCCACGGAAATACGACGGAGGCTGGCGGTAGTAGCGCACCGGGACGCGCAGCACATAAGCCGGCACATC
The DNA here is from genome assembly GCA_021791235.1 of Pseudomonadota bacterium. The sequence continues at coordinate 6,354 of JAJYXA010000353.1, read as the reverse complement.
GTAATAACCCACCCTGTCCCACGGCCCGTTGTACCAGCTGCTCGCATACCAGTTGTCGCCCTGGAACACCCAGTACAGGCCGTCGTAAAAGAAGTAATTCGAATCCACGCGGGGGTCGTAGTAGACGGGATAGCCCGGTATCTGGACAAGATCCGGGTACGTCGAAAAATTGATACCGATGCTGACACCAGGATATCCGACTCCGACCGCGACACGGCTGGATGGTTGGTAGGGGGGAGCGGTATAGCACCCCTGGACAAGGGTCATCGATATCGCAATGATCAGGTAGTGTTTTTTCATTTTCTGCTCTTTATGCTTTCTATATTTAATCCCTGGTCATCGCCAACTATCGGGCATGCCCCGTTGCGTGTCCACCACGGTATCGCTGCGCCCAGGCATCCTCAGATTTGTTGTCGATGATCTTTTTGCCGTCGACTGTTTTACTTGCGAACAAGCAGCAGCGCAGCCCCCGCCACGATGGCCGCCACGCCAGCCCAGACCGGAATATTGACCGTCTCCCTGTCCTTGATCGACAGTTCGACTGGTCCCAGCTTGACCTGATCCGTTTTCTTCGTGTACGTGAACCCGCCGTAGATCAGCCCCAGGCTGCCGGCCACGATCAACACGATTGCCACGATTTTGACTGCGTTCATTTCAATCTCCCCTGAGTAAAACTCCAGTTATTTTTTAAGGGCACGTTCGAGGACGGCATAGCTACCGTCCTCGAATGACACGACCCGGTATGACAGACAACGGTCGCTTCGCGGCCGCCTTTCGTTCATCTGCCCTTACCGGCGATCCTGCCCGCGCTCATCGCGCTGGTTTCCCCGGCCCCTGTCTTGCGGATCATTCTGCTTCTGTTGCCTTTGATAATGCTGCTGCGTCACAGGCTCACGCGGCTGGTAGCGGTAACGTTCGGTTCGGATCGTCTGTTGCCGTTCCGGCTCGCGTGGATAGCGGTCCCCCGAATAATTCCGCTGGTACGACGGCAACGGTGCGGGGCGCGGGGCGGAACGGCGGTCCCATTTGTCCCATCCGCTGCGACGCTGTTCCCAGTCGCGGCCCCAGTGATCCCCCCAGCGTGGCGGCGCGTCGGCACGCCAGCCGTGGAAATAGGGCGGAGGCTGGCGGTAGTAGCGCACCGGAATGCGCAGCACATACAGCGGCACGTCATAGGGATCCACCACATCCCACGGCCCGTTGTACCAGCTGCTCGCATACCAGTTGTCGCCATGGAACACCCAGTACAGACCGTCGTAAAAGAATAAATTCACATTCACCCGCGGGTCGTAGTAGACGGGATAGCCCGGCACCCGGACGAGCCGCGGATACGCCGGCAGGTTGATCCCGATGCTGACGCCGGGCACGCTGATGCCGACGCCGACACTGACGTCGGCGCGGGCCGGGGTCAGCGGGACGAGCAGCATCGACAACACAATAAATAGATAACGCATTTTTCTGTCCTCCTGTTTGGAAGTGCGCCGCAGTACGGTCATTCAGACCGGTTTGTGCCTGCGGCGGCAAGGCAAGGGAAACATTCGAAGCGGACTAGAGACGCCGACCTTGAATGACGCGAACCAATACCACGATGATTGCGATGACCAGTAGAACATGAATGAGTCCGCCCATGGTGTAGGACGTCACCATGCCCAGCAGCCAGAGAATCACCAGAACAACAATGATGGTTTCAAGCATGTTGCGCTCCCTTTTTAATAGGTTTGGAAATCGTTCAGCACGCCCGAATTCGGCGGGCCACCCTGTTTACCATGCCACAGCGTCCAGACCGGAGTCCGGGTAGTGACAGACTGTGGACGACTCGCGGCATTTACTTCACACGCATGTTGTTCTTGACGCTGACGACGCCTTTTACGCTGCGCGCAACGTCGACCGCCTTGTTGATGTCGGCCTGGGAACTGACGAAGCCGCTCAGTTGAACCACGCCCTTGTAGGTCTCGACGTTGATCTCGAACGACTTCAGGCCAGGCTCATTGAAAATGGCTGCCTTCACTTTGGTGGTCAGGACGGCATCGTCGACATATTCACCCGTTCCCTCTGACTTGGACGTCGATGCGCATCCCACGACGGAAACCAGCAGAAACGCGGAAAGGACGGCGGCGAAAAGACTATGCTTTTTCATGATCATGCCCCTTGATTAATGATGAACCTACGATGTGTCTTGATTGAGAGACTTGATCAAGAGACCCTGCTTGCTACACGTTGCAATCCCGCAAGCGGAATGTGATGTGACCCACTATCGAGCTTTTCAGATTTCAGCGCCTGAACACCCTGCGCCCGACCTGCCACCCGACCCAGGCAAACCGGGTCAATTTGCCCGCACGCCCCGGCCGCAAGGCCACAAGTACCAGGGTGGCACCCAGCAACCAGGCGGGGTGACGCCTGATGGTGCGAAGTATGTCCAGGCCCCGGTCCGCCAGCGCCAGGGGCGCGCGCCAAGGCGCCGCGTGTTGCGCCAGCGCAGTTCGCTGGGCCGCAGCTTGCGCCACCAGATGTTCGCGACGCTCGGCCAGTTGGGTTAACGTGCTGTTCATGATCGATCCATCAGGTGCTGCCGGTCCTTGGATAACTCGGCCAGGCTCGCTGCGAACAACCGCGGCTTGGTTTTAAGCGTGTGTCGTGCACACCCGAACGCCGCCGCACCGCCCACCAGGAAAATCCCGGTCAGCCCCGCCAGCGCAAGCAGCCGATGGCTATCCCAGAAGGCGACTGCCACCAGGATCGCCAGCAGCACCACACCCACGCCGAGGCAGAACAGCGCAACGAACAACATCACCAGCACCGACACCAGCCGCGCCCGCTCTTCCTCCAGATCCGTCGACAACAGCTCGAGCCGGGTGTGTGCAATGGCGACCAGGCTGGCTGCAAGCCCTTTCAGGGAGTCGAACAGCCCCTTGCCCCCACCCGATGATGGTTCGCTCATGGGCAGTCAACTAGCGGCGGCCCATGATGAAACCGACGAGCAGCGCGAGGCCTGCAGAGATGCCGATGGCTTTCCACGGATTCTCATGGACATAGACATCCGTCGCTTTGGCGGCCGCCTTGGCGCGAACGAGCAGCGCTGCCTCGGCGTCAGCCATCTGCGCCTTCGCCCGGGCAAGCGACGCTTCCGCCTTGGCGCGAACCGAAGCCAGCGCCTCGCCGCCCTGGTTGGCCGTGGCCTTGATCAGGGCCTCCGCATCCGACACCACGGTCTTGAAATCCGCGATCAGCTGTTCTTTGGTCACGTCGGGGAAATCCGGTTCGCCCGGTACGTTTTGTGTGCTCATTGCTCATTCCTCCTTAAGATGCCGATGCCTAAAGACGCGAATTCTGATTAGATGGCAAACTAGGTCACGTCGGATTTCAGACCCGTCCATCGATAAAACCGAATCAAAACCACAATTTCTTTATAGGATAGTTTTGCTGCTTTCGTCCGTACGCTGTCGCACATAGAGATGAGCGCAGCCTTCGGCAACCCCATCCCCGCGACAGATAGACTCTGTTCGTTGGCGAACAGACGGCCTGCGTCTTTTTCCCTATCTTTGTGGCATGTCGTACCGCCACCTTTTTTCTTTTCCACCGCCCGACTGCAATCGCCTTTGGCCGGAAAGGGTGGCCTTTGCGCCAACGGATCCGAATCCTGGTTTCTTCGTATGCCGTCCGCGGATCCCCGCGGCGCGATGGCAAATCGGGCGCGTCTAATGTTGATGCGGGTACCGGACCGGGTGCCGGTCGCCAACAGACTGCTGGCCGCGCTTCCGCGCGCGGAATATCGACGCCTGCTGGCGAGCCTCGAGCCGGTCACGCTGGCGTTCGGCGAGATACTCTATGAACCCGGGGATGCAATCCGGCACGTCTACTTCCCCAACGATTCGCTCGTCTCCCTGATTACGCTGGCTGATCGTCAGCTCGCCCTCGAGGTGGGAATGGTCGGCCGCGAAGGCCTGGTCGGCGTTTCGCTCGTGCTGGGTATCGCCCTGAGTCCTGTCCGTGCCCTGGTGCAGGGTGGCGGCACGGCGATGCGGATGAAGGCCGCCCCCTTTCGCAAGGAACTCCGGCAAAGCCTGTCCCTGCAGCGGGAGAGCCTTCTCTATACGCATGAATTGATGGTCCAGGTCGCGCAGACGGCCGCGTGCAACCGTTTCCACGTCGTCGAGGCACGCCTCGCGCGCTGGCTGCTGATGACGCGCGACCGGGTCGGCTCGGACCATTTCCGTCTCACCCAGGAATTCATCGGGCACATGCTGGGCGTGCGCCGGGTCGGCGTCACCAATGCCGCGCACGCACTGAAGCAACGCAAGCTGATCGACTACAGCCGCGGGAACATCGAAATCATCAATGGCCCCGGCCTGGAAGCCGCGGCGTGCGCGTGCTACAAACTTGCCGGGTGAAGCGATCGCCGTTACATGGTGCAGCCTCTCTCGCGTTTTATTCGCCAGGGCATGACCTGTATGTATAACAGCGTACCGTGGCCGTACAGGATGGTTCGGGGCCGTGATAAGCTGACGGCACACGATCGATTTGGCACCGTCCGTGCAATCCCGCAGCCGCGACCGCAACGCTGGAGCCCGCTGATGCCCACGCCCCCCAGTCCAACGCAGAACCATCTTCTCGCCGCCTTGCCCGCTGCCGAGTTCGAGCGCCTGTCTTCCCACCTGGAACTGATTCCGATGCCGCTCGGCGAAGTCCTGTACGAGTCCGGCGCCCAGCTACACCACGTCTACTTCCCCACCACCGCCATCGTGTCGCTGCTGTATGTGCTGGAGGACGGTGCCTCGGCCGAGATCGCGGTGGTCGGCAATGAGGGACTGCTCGGCATTTCGCTGTTCATGGGCGGCGACACCACCCCCAGCCGGGCCGTGGTGCAGAGCGCGGGCCACGGCTATCGGCTGAAGGCGGAACTGCTGAAACAGGAGTTCAACCGCGCTGGGCCGGTGCTGCGCCTGCTGCTGCGCTACACCCAGGCGCTGATCACGCAGATGACGCAGACCGCGGTATGCAACCGGCACCATTCGATCGAACAGCAACTGTGTCGCTGGCTGTTGCTGAGCCTCGACCGCCTGTCCTCGGACACGCTGACCATGACACAGGAGCTGATCGCCAACATGCTCGGCGTGCGCCGCGAAGGGGTGACCGAGGCCGCCGGGAAATTGCAGCGCGCCGGACTGATCCGCTACAGCCGGGGACGCATCGAGGTGCTCGACCGACCGGGACTGGAAAAAACGGTATGCGAATGCTACGCGGTGGTGAAAAACGAATACGACCGCCTGCTTGCGGACATCCCCCGCGGCGACCCTTTCCACGTCCTTGGCCGATCCGGCAGCTAGACTGAACAGCACAGACGACCCTGGCTATCATTACCGAACGCAGAACAACGGGGAAAGACTTGGATAGATGCCATCCTGTGACCACGCTGCAGCAGGGTTGCGGTCAGCGCATGCGGGCGTTGATGCGACGCGGCCTGCTCCTGGCTGCCATCGCGCCCCTTCTGCTTGCAGGCTGTGGCTCGCTTCCGAGGATCAATCCCGACCTCGCCATGCATCCGTCCCACCCGATTCGGATGGAAGGTGCATACGGCCCTTTATCCAGCCAGCAGAGCAAGGCCATCCTGGCCCGGCTCAAGCTCGGAGCCGATGACACCCGTATCTTTGAACGCCATCTGGCGCTGGTGCAGGAAATGGGCGGCAGCCCGCTGGTGGTGGGCAACAAGGTTGAACTGCTTCTGGATGGGCCGGCCACCTATGCCTCGATGTTTGCAGCGATCAATGCGGCCAGGGACAACATCAATCTGGAAACCTACATCCTGGAGCCGGATGAGATCGGCCAGAGCCTCGCCGATGCGCTGCTGGTCAAGCAACGCACCGGGGTGCAGGTCAATCTGATCTATGACAGCGTGGGGTCGCTGTCCACGCCCAGGGAATTCTTCCAGCCGCTGGTGGATGCCGGCGCCCATGTGCTGGAATACAACCCGGTCGATCCACGCAAGGCACGCAAGGACTGGGCGCTCAACGAACGCGATCACCGCAAGCTGCTGGTGGTGGACGGCAAGATCGCCTACGTCGGCGGCATCAATATCAGCAGCGTGTATTCCTCCGGTTCGTTCAGCAGTCCGTTTTCACGCAGCAAACGGCACACGCAGGACGGCCCGACCTGGCGCGATACCCATCTGCGCATCGAAGGGCCGGTGGTGGCCGATTTCCAAAAGCTGTTCATGAGCACCTGGGAACGGCAGAAAGGCGATGTGCTGAGCGGGCGTAACTATTTTCCGCAACTCAGCGACAAGGGCCCGGAAGTCGTGCGCGCCATCGGCAGCTCGCCCGACGACCCGTACAGCCTGATGTATGCCACCCTGATCTC
>JAJYXA010000386.1 GCA_021791235.1 Pseudomonadota bacterium | reverse complement strand
CACCTGGCGCTCGACGCCATCATGCTGCGCGTGCTGGCGCTGGGCGGAACGCTCTCGGGCGAGCATGGCATCGGCACCGAAAAGCGCCGCTTCGTCGACCGCGAAATCGATCCTGCCACGCTCGCCCTGATGCGCGCGATCAAGCAGCAATTCGATCCGCACGGCCTGCTCAACCCCGGCAAACTTTTTCCCGATTGAAGTGGCCGCGAAGGCTTTACAAGCGCGAAAGGCATCTATAGAATGCGCGGCTTCGTTGGGGGGTATAGCTCAGCTGGGAGAGCGCTTGCATGGCATGCAAGAGGTCAGCGGTTCGATCCCGCTTACCTCCACCAACTAACAGGAAGGTCGATGCACAGGCTTGGCGTCATCACCACGCTGCTGGGGCTGATACTGAGTGTCGTCGGATTGGTTGTTGGGTTTTGGAAAATGCTGAATGGCAGCGAGAACGCCGAAGTCTGGATCTCGCTGGTACCATTGGGTTTCGTCGGATTGCTGCTCGGCGTCACCTTGACCCAGCTTTCCAGCAAGAAGCAGTAGCGGCGCAAGTCGCGCAGTAGTTGACGGTTCATGCCGTCGTCCGGGTCCCCATCGTCTAGAGGCCTAGGACACCGCCCTTTCACGGCGATAACCGGGGTTCGAATCCCCGTGGGGACGCCACCTTGCCGCAGCAAGGTGACAAAAAGACCAGCCCTTTCCGGGTTGCGACAAAAGTCAGACGTCAAAAACACATAGCGGCCCAGGCCGCTATTTTCATTTGTGCATTGCGCACCGACCGAATATGGCGCCCCGAAGACGAATCGAACGTCCGACCTACCCCTTAGGAGGGGGTTGCTCTATCCACTGAGCTACCGGGGCGTGGCCCGCATTGTACCGAATCACGCATGGATTTTACCGAGCCGCGCCGGGCCCGCTATGATGGGTATCAGGAGAACACCATGTTGAAACTGATACTGGGGGGGCTGGCCCTGCCGTTGCTGGCGGCGAGCGTGGCCTTGTGGATGCTGCGGCCGGGCGCGCAGCGGGCGGTCGAGGGCAGCGCCGCGCCGGACTTCGCCTTGCCGGATCAGGACGGCCGCATCCACCGCCTGGGCGATTATGCCGGGTGCTGGCTGGTGCTGTATTTCTACCCCAGGGACGACACGCCCGGCTGCATCCGGGAAGCCTGCCGTTTCCGCGACGACATCGGGGTGCTGGGCGATCTCGATGCGGCGGTGGCGGGGGTCAGTGTCGATGACCCCCGGTCGCACGCCGATTTTTCCCGCAAATACCGGTTGCCGTTTCCGCTGCTGTCCGATCCGGACGGGAAAACGGCCGCTGCCTATGGCAGCCTGCTGAATCTCGGTCTCGTGCGTTTTGCCCGCCGCCGTACTTTCATCATTGCGCCGGATGGGTGCATCGCGGCACGCTTCGACACGGTCGATCCGGCACGCCACGCAGCCGACGTGGCCCGCACCCTGCGATCCCTGCAACGGGCCGGAACGGCCCTTCCGCCCAGCCATCCGGCCAAATATATGGACCCGATACCGAAATGATCTGATCGCCAGCGTCCATGCCCATACAGCGTGCATTTTCCCTCACCACCGGAGCCGCCTTCTTCGCCCTGATCGCACTGATCTGCGGCCTGCTGCTGAACAACCTGCTTCAGTTGCAGGCCATGGGCACCCAGTTGCGCATCGCGGTCGAGCATCACAACCGCAAGATCGATCTCATCACGCAAATCCAGGTGGCGGCGCGTATCCGCACCGACAGCCTGTTCCGCATGGCGCTGTCCGACGATGCCTTCGAACGCGATGCCTATTTCATGGAATTCAATCGCGCCGGCTTTCTCGTCGGAAGCGGACGCAACGCGTTGCGCGAACTCGGACTTTCCGCCGCAGAGCAACGCGACTTCGACGACCAGACCCGCCTGGTCAACGACATCCAGGCGGTACAGGGGCGCGTGATCGACCTGTTCAATGCCGATCGCCGCGCAGACGCACGCCAGTTGCTGATGCAGGAGGCCATCCCCATTCAGGAAGCGCTCAACCGGCAACTGGCCGAGTTGCGCGGCGCCTATCAGCGCGCCAATCTGACTGCCCAGCGCGAGGCGCGCCAGACCTATCGGAGGGCGCTTCTTCTCACGCTGGCATTCGGCATCGCTGCGATCTCCCTGGCGTCGCTGATCGCCTGGCATACGCTGCGCAACATCAGGCTGAAGTCGCAGCAGCTACGCGACCAGATGGCCGAGCTGGAGCATTCGCGCACGGCGCTGCGCGAAGAAGCCACGCACGACCCGTTGACCGGGCTGGCCAACCGGCGGCTGTTTTATGACCGGCTGCAGCAAGCGATCCGCCATGCCAATCGCTATGGCAGCAGGCTGGGCATCCTGTATGTGGATCTGGACCATTTCAAGGAAATAAACGATCGGCACGGCCACCATGTAGGCGACGCCGTTCTGACGGAAGTGGCGAAGCGTCTCACCGCCTGCATTCGCGACTCCGATACCGTTGCGCGTCTGGGCGGCGACGAGTTTGTCGTGTTGCTCGAAGGCGTGCAGGGACGCGAAGACCACCTCGCCGTTGCGTACAAGATCGGGCAGACGCTGAATGCGGGCACCTCTTTCTTCGGACTCGATGTGGACATCTCGGCCAGCATCGGCCAGGCGATCTACCCCGACGACGGCGCCGACGAAGATGCCTTGATTCGCGCCGCCGACGCCGCCATGTATCGGGTCAAGTCCGGCCGCGGGTCGGAACGGCAGAGGGCTCTGACGTTCCAGTAACGCAGGTCAGCGCGGCGTGAGCCGGCCGGCCGCGCGCTCGCGCCGTGCCTTCGCGCTCCAGATCCATACGTACTGCACGCCGGAAACCACTGCGATGGCGAACACGATGACGAACAGGGGCAGCAGCCAGCTGGCCAGCGCCAGCAGTCCGGCCTGCCCGCCCAGCACCAGCGCCAGCAGCGTGAATTCGGCGAACACGTGGGTCTTGCCGAGCCAGGTGGGGTGAATTTCCAGATGCCCGGCCAGCCCGCGATAGCTCAATGCGCCCAGCACGATGACGCTGTCGCGCAGCAGGATCGCCAGCGTCACCCACAGCGGGATCGCCCCCGCCTGCGTCAGCATCACCAGCGTGACCACGCCGAGCGTCTTGTCGGCGACGGTGTCGAGCGCCGCGCCCAGCTGCGTCATCTGCCTGAGCCAGCGCGCCAGCAGGCCGTCGACGCCGTCCGATACCGCGGCGGCGAGGAACAGCCAGCAGGCCGCCTCCCAGCGCTGCTGCAGGATCAGCCACGCGACGACGGGCACCGCGGCCAGGCGCAGCATCGTGATGACGTTCGGCAGATTGAATACGCGTTCGCTCATGGATGTACCGTACTCAACTGAGGGGCTGTCTGGCAAGCTCGTCCCACAGCTTGTCGAGCCGCTTCGCCGATACCGGGTGGGGCGTTTTCAGTTCCTGCGCGAACAGGGATATCCGCAGTTCCTCCAGCTGCCAGCGGAAATCGTCCAGCACAGCGGGCACCTCGTCCTTCGCCTGCGCGCGCCGCGCCAGATACCTGTTCTGCAGCGTCAGCACGCCGGCCATGCCGCGCGCGTCGCGCTGCTCGGACGCGGGCAGTTTTTCCAGCCGCTTGAGGATGCCGCGCAGGTAACGCGGCAGGTCCTTCAGGTGCGCCCACGGCGTGGCGGTGATGAAGTCGGCCGGCACCAGCGCGGCCAGGTGCGCGCTTTCGTCGCGCATCGCGGCGGTGAACTGCGGTTTCGCATTGAGGCGTGCCGCCACCTGCGCGTGCAGATCGAGGATCTCCGCGACGTCGCGCAGGAGCGCCTGCTTCACCACGGCGATCCTCGGCTTGGCGCGCTCCTTCTGCTTGCCGAAGGCCTTCGCATCGCGCGGGGTGTCGTCGTCGCCGAGCAGCGCGCGCGTGGCGATGGCATCGATCAGTGCCGCGCGCAGCTGCTCGGCGCTGCCGAAGCTGCGGAATTTCAATGCCAGCGCGGTCTCGCGCGCGAGGTCCTTGTCGAGCTGCCTGAATTGCGCGGCGAGTGCGATCCGCAGCAGCCGCACCACGCCGCGCCGGGTTTCGGCCTCCGCCACGTCGGCGGCATCAAGCAGACGCAGGTCGACGGTCTCGCCGTTGTCGACCAGCGCCGGATAGCCCACCAGCTCGCGCCCGCCGCGTTTGAACTTCACCTGCTCCGGCAGGTCGCCGAAATTCCACTCGACGAGCCCGGTGCGCTCGAACTCGCTCTCCCCGGCGCCGCCGCCGTAGGTGATGCGGGCAGCACCGCCGAGCTGCTGGCGAAGTGCGGCGAGGTCGCGGCCGCTGGCGAGTTCCTGCCCGCTGTCGTCGGTCACGCTGAGGTTCATCATGAGGTGCGCCGGCAGCTCGCCCTTCCATTCGTCGGGGTGGATGTCGGTACCGGTCTTCCTGCGGATGAAGGCCGCGAGCGCTGCGGTCAGCGTCTGCTCGCCGGGTTTCGCCGCCGAGAGAAATTCCGTCACCGTGTCGGGCAGCGGAATCAGCGGGCGACGCTTGTCCTTCGGCAGCAGCTTCAGGAGCGCGATCAACTTTTCGCGGATCAGGCCCGGCACCAGCCAGTCGACCTGCGCCGGCCCGATGCGGTTGAGCAGATACAGCGGCAGGTGCAGCGTCACGCCGTCGAGCGGGTGGCCGGGCTCGAAGCGGTACTTGAGCTTGCACGCCACGCCGTCGACCGGCATCGTCTCGGGGAACAGCGCGTGGTCGGCGCCGAGCCCCTCGCCGAGGATGTCCTCGCGCTGCAGGAACAGGATTTTGGGATTGGTGGCTTCGGCCTCGGCGCGCCAGGCCTCGAACGCCGCGCCGTTGTGGAGGCCTTGCGGCACGCGTGCGTCGAACACGCGGAAAATGCGCTCCTCGTCCAGCCACACGCCCGATTTTCTCGCCTTGTGTTCGAGCTCCTCGATTTCCTTGATCAGCGCGCGGTTGTGCGCGAACCACGGCGCATTCGTGTCGTATTCCCCCCCCACCAGCGCGCCGCGGATGAACAGCTCGCGCGACAACACCGGGTCGATGGGGCCGTAGTGAATCTTGCGCCGCGGCACCAGGGTGATGCCATACAGGCTCACGCGCTCGAACGCCGCCACGCGCGCGCCGTCCTGCTCCCAGTGCGGCTCGATGAACATGCGCGTCAATAAATGACGTCCCGCCGCCTCGATCCATTCCGGGCGCACCTCGGCGACGGTGCGCGCGAGCAGCCGCCCGGTGTCGGTGAGTTCCGCCGCCATGATCCACTTCGGGCCCTTCTTCGCCAGCGCCGAGCCGGGGTGGATAGCCAGCTTGATGCCGCGCGCGCCCTGGTAGTTGCCCTCGCCGGGCTTGGGGCGGCCCTTCGCGTCGTCGGACTTGAAGCCGATGTTGCCGAGAAGTCCGGTCAAGAGCGCCTGGTGGATCGCGTCATAACCGGCGTCCTTGTCGTTCTCTTTCAAGCCCAGCTCGCTCATCTGCGCATGCAGCTGGCCGTGGATGTCGCGCCATTCGCGCATGCGGCGCGGCGACAGGAAATGGTCCTGCAACAGCGTCTGCAGCTGGCGGTTGGTTTTCTTGTGCTGCACCTGCTCCTCGTACCAGCGCCACAGCTTGAGCCAGCCCATGAAGTCGGAACGCTCGTCGGCGAACAGCTTGTGCTTTTCGTCGGCCGCCTGCGCACGCTCCATCGGGCGGTCGCGCGGGTCCTGCACCGACAGGGCGCTGGCGATGATGAGCACTTCGCGCACGCAGCGCTGCCGCTCCGCAGCCAGCAGCATGCGTGCGATGCGCGGATCGAGCGGCAGCCTGGCGAGCTTGTTGCCGATCTCGGTGAGCCGGCCCTGCTCGTCGAGCGCGTGCAGTTCGGCCAGCAACTGGTAGCCGTCGGTCACCAGCCGTGAACTCGGCGGGTCGATGAAGGGAAAGCCCACCACGTCGCCCAGACCGAGCGACTTCATGCGCAGGATGACGCCCGCCAGCGACGAACGCAGCAGTTCGGGATCGGTGAAGCGCGGACGGTTGGCGAAGTCGGCCTCGTCGTAGAGACGGATGCAGACGCCGTCGGCCACCCGCCCGCAGCGCCCGGCGCGCTGGTTGGCCGAGGCCTGCGAGACCTTCTCGATCAAGAGCTGCTCGACCTTGTTCCTCGCCGAATAGCGTTTCACCCGCGCGGTGCCGGGGTCGATCACGTAGCGGATGCCCGGCACGGTGAGCGAGGTCTCGGCCACGTTGGTCGCCAGCACGATGCGGCGCAGGGCGCTGGTCGGCCTGAAGATCGCGTCCTGCTCGGCGACCGACAGGCGGGAAAACAGCGGCAGGATTTCGGTGCCGGGCGGGTGGTGTTTTCTCAGCGCCTCGGCGGTGTCGCGGATCTCGCGCTCGCCCGGCAGGAACACCAGGATGTCGCCGGGGCCCACGCGCGCCAGTTCGTCGGTGGCATCAAGAATCGCCGCGATCTGGTCGGGGGCGTCCTTGTCCTTTTTCTCGCGCTCGCCCTTGGCCGGGGTCGCGGGCTCCTCGCGCTCGATCGGCCGCCAGCGGATTTCCACCGGATAGGTGCGCCCCGACACCTCGATCACCGGCGCGTCGTTGAAGTGCTTGGAGAAGCGCTCGGCGTCGATGGTGGCAGAGGTGATCACCACGCGCAGGTCGGTACGCTTCTCCACCAGCGTTTTGAGATAACCGAGCAGGAAATCGATGTTGAGGCTGCGCTCGTGCGCCTCGTCGATGATGATGGTGTCGTAGCGCGACAGCAGCGGATCGCCCTGGCTTTCGGCCAGCAGGATGCCGTCGGTCATCACCTTGATCGCGGTGTCGTGGCGCACCTTGTCGGTGAAGCGCACCTTGTAGCCGACCACACCGCCCAGCTCGCCGCCGAGTTCCTGCGCGATGCGCGCCGCCACCGAGCGCGCGGCGATGCGGCGCGGCTGGGTGCAGCCGATCAGCTTCCCGGGACGAACGCCGGCTTCCAGACACATCTTGGGAATCTGCGTGGTCTTGCCCGAGCCGGTCTCGCCGCACAGGATCAGCACGCGGTTGGCTTGCAGCGCGGCAAGGATGTTATCGCGGCACGCGCTGACCGGCAGATCGGGATAGGCGATATGCAAGGCGCTACTTGTTCTGGAGGTATTTGGCGTCATCGAAAGTTTCAAGCCAGGCCGGCCGGTACACCGCCATCACGGTGATCGCCATGCCGGTGGAAAAGGCTTCGGCCCAGCCGATCAGCAGGGTGGCATACGGCGTGTAGTGCGTGAGCAGATAATCGAGCGAATACGCGCCGGCCAGCGTCATCAGCGCCGTGGTGGCCAGGCCGATCGCCGCCACCGACAGCGCCGCGCCGAAAAAGCCGTTGCCCAGCACGTACACGAAGAAATGGTTCGGCAGGCGGCGGTCCAGCAGGCGGAACACGCCCCAGCTCACCGCCGCGGGCAGCGCCGCCGCCAGCAGCGCATCGACGCCCAGCGCGGTCCAGCTGCCTCGCCCGAACGCCGCGTTCGCCAGCAGGATCAGCGCGCCGGCGAAGGTGGCGCGCCAGAAGCCGAACATCAGCGTCAGCGCCGCCATGCCGTACAGATGAAACGCCAGCCCCGGCCTGATGCCGGTGCGGATCTGCCACAGCGCCAGCACCGCCACGGTGGCGCCGAGGAGCAGGTTCAGCCGCGGGGGTTCGGCGAGCCGCCGCCAGTCGCCCGACATCAGCCAGCGCCAGGCCAGAAAGGCCAGCCCCAGCCAGCCGATCAGATAAAAGGATTCGGGCAACAGCGATGCGGACAGCCCCGGCGCGGTAAAATTCATGGGCGCATTTTACGCGAAGCGCCGGTCTGTCTTCTTACTTCGAGTCCACGCCATGTCCGCACCCAAATCCCCCCACGCCCCGCTCAGCGACGACGAGATCGACGCCCTGGCCGATCTGGTCGACCTCATCGACGAGCGCACCGACGTCCCGGTCTCGCTGGAAGGCCTCGACGGCTTCATCACCGCGCTGGCGTGCGGTCCGCGCGCCATTCCGCCCGAGGAATATTTCCCGGCGCTGCTCGACCGCGACGACGGCCTGGCCACGGTATTCGAGGACGAGGCCGACGAGGCGCGCTTTCTGGCGCTGTTCGAGCGCCGCCGCAACGAGATCGCCCGCGCGCTCGCCGCGCCGATCGAAAACCTGGCCGACCCCAGGGCGCTGTCGCCGCTGGTCATGGACTGGAACGGCCTGCTGGCCGAGTTGCCGCCGGCCGACGCCAAACGCCTGCAAGCCGCCGGCATCCCGCCCTATGCCCAGTTGTGGGCCGCCGGTTTCCTGCTGGCGGTGGAGCACTGGGAGGACGACTGGAACTTACCCCCGGACAGCAAGGACGAAGCCTTCGTCGACGAAGTGCTCGATCCTTTCTATCTGCTGGCCGCCCCGCTCGACGAACTCACCCCGGAAGAACGCGCCATCCGCCGCGAAGACCACCTCGCCCTGGCCCTCTGGGGCGCCTACGAACTGCGCGAATTCTGGCTCGACCGCGGCCGGGCTCCGCGCCACTGAAGATTTGTAACTTGAATCCTGTAACCTGCATCCGATGAAACTCGTCCTCTTCGACCTCGACAACACCCTGCTCGCCGGCGACTCCGACTACGAGTGGGGGCAGTTCCTCATCGCCAAGGGCGCGGTCGACGGCCCCCATTACGAAGCCAAGAACCGCGCCTTCTACGAGGACTACAAGGCCGGGCGGCTCGACATCTACGCCTTCCTCGCGTTTGCCCTGCGCCCGCTCGCCACCCACACCCGCGAACAGCTCGACGCCTGGCGCGCCGAATACGTGGAAACGCGCGTCAAACCGATGATCCCCCAGGCGGCGCGCGATCTCGTCAACCAGCACCTGAACGAGGCCGACCTGGTCGCCGTCATCACCGCCACCAACAGCTTCGTCACCCGCCCGATCGCGAAGGAATTCGGCATTCCCCACCTGATCGCCACCGAGCCCGAGGAAATCGGCGGCCGCTTCACCGGCGAAGTCGCCGGCACTCCCTGCTTCCGCGAAGGCAAGGTCGTCCGCCTCGAACACTTCCTCGAAGCCCACGGCACCCGGCTGGACTGTCTCGACACCAGCTGGTTCTACAGCGACTCGCACAACGACCTGCCGCTGCTGGAAAAGGTCCGCCACCCGGTCGCCGTCGATCCCGACCCCATGCTGCGCACCCATGCCGAGGCACATGGCTGGCCGGTGATCTCGCTGCGCCGCCCCTGAAACAAACCAACATTCCGGATCGATCGTCCATGTCCGCCCCCACCACCCTTGCCGAAAGCGTCGCCAAACAACGCGAAGCGCTGGCCAACCTGCTGCGCGAGCCGCTGGCGCTGGCGGCGCAGGCGTGCAGCCGCGCCTGGCCCAGCCGCGCCGGGCTCAACGCCGCGCTGATCCATGCGCTGACCACCCTGCCCGCGTGCAAGTACCTGTATGCGCTGGACACCCGCGCGATCCAGCTTTCCGACAACATCAGCCATGAGGGCCTGATCGAGATCGACTACGGGCGCGACCGCTCCAACCGTCCCTACATGAACGAGGCCGTGCCGAACCAGGGCTTTCTGCTGTCGCAGGCCTACATCAGCCTGCGCGCCAAGCGGCCGTCGCTCACCGCGATCCAGATCGTGCGCGACGACGACGGCAAGGTGCTCGGCTTCGTCGGCGCCGATTTCGACCTGCGCGACCTGCCGATCACCGCCAAGCTGTACGACGAGCCGACCTACTGGCGGCAGATCAAGGGCGACCCGGCGATCCGCGGCGCGGTGTTCCACCAGACCCGCAGCGACAGCCAGATGGATCTGAATCTCGACACCGTGCTGGGCGTGATCGAGGAGCTGATGACCGATCGCGGCATCTTCCACGGCAAGCTGCATTTCTCCAGCAGCCGCGCGACCATCTGGCTGGTCGAGGACCCCTATCGCTACCGCCTGCTCGACATCGACGCGCTGACCGACCCCGACACCTGCCTGATCTACCCGCGCCACGCCTACCCGGCCGACGCCGTGGTGCCGCGCGACCAGATCCGCCCGGTGCTCGACGGCCTGCGCGCATTGCGCTTCATGGACGAGACCTTCTACCTGCGCGCCGGCTCGCTCAACATCTTCAACGGCATGGTCGGGCTCACCTTCTCGTGCGACGGCTCGCACTACCTGCCGTGGGACGAATTCCTCTCCAAGGGCTACGATTTCTGGGCCAGCGGCAAGTCGATCGGCTGAAACGCGCAATCCAATACCGCACCATGAAAGCCGACACGCCACCCCCTTCTGGAAATGCCGTCGTATCGCCCCCAAACACAGACGAAACCCGGCGCGAATTCATTGCACGTGGCCTGCTCGCGCGCGACGCAGCACAAGTGTCCGGCGCCTACGTATCTGCTGAAGCCATGCTGATGCGACTGGACGATTCCCTGACTCGCGCCCGACGAAATGCGCATCGTCAGCCACCTTCCGACAAGCCCCATGGAAACGCTGATTAATTCCATTTTCGTCATTCCAGCGAAAGCCGGAATCCAGTGAAATCAACCAACCGGACACCGGCTTTCGCCGGTGTGACGAATAAATCAGCGTCACCCTGGACT
>JAJYXA010000020.1 GCA_021791235.1 Pseudomonadota bacterium | reverse complement strand
GTGCTGCTGTTCGTCGACAACATCTACCGCTACACCCTGGCCGGTACCGAAGTGTCCGCGCTGCTGGGCCGGATGCCGTCCGCCGTGGGCTACCAGCCGACCCTGGCTGACGAAATGGGCCGCCTGCAGGAGCGCATCACCTCGACCCGCACCGGCTCGATCACCTCCTTCCAGGCCGTGTACGTGCCGGCGGATGACTTGACTGACCCGTCGCCCGCCACCACCTTCGCCCACCTGGATGCAACGCTGGTGTTGAGCCGTCAGGTCGCCGAATTGGGCATCTACCCGGCGGTGGATCCGCTCGACTCGACTTCGCGTATTCTGGATCCGCAGGTCGTCGGCGAAGAGCACTACGGCGTGGCCCGTGCAGTGCAGGGCACCCTGCAGAAGTACAAGGAACTGCGCGACATCATCGCCATTCTGGGCATGGACGAACTGTCGCCGGAAGACAAGCTGGCGGTGTCCCGTGCACGGAAAATCCAGCGCTTCCTGTCGCAACCCTTCTTCGTTGCCGAAGTGTTCACCGGCGCCCCGGGCAAGTACGTCACGCTGAAAGAGACCATTGCGGGCTTCAAGGCGATCGTCGAAGGCGAATACGACCACCTGCCCGAGCAGGCTTTCTACATGGTCGGCGCGATCGAAGAAGCCGTCGAAAAGGCGAAGACGATTCAGTAATGGGTAAGCGGTAAGCGGCAAGGGGTGAGTTGATTGGCTCACCGCTCACCGCTCACTGTTCACCGCTCACGAGGTTACAAAATGGCCATGACCATCCACGTCGACATTGTCAGCGCAGAAAAATCGCTCTACTCCGGTATCGCCGAAGTGGTGATTGCCCCCGGCCAGCGCGGCGAACTCGGCATCTACCCGCGTCACACGCCGCTTCTGACCACGCTCAAACCCGGTGCGGTGCGCATCAAGGTGCCGAACCAGGCCGAGGAAGAGCTGGTCTACGTGTCCGGCGGCATTCTCGAAGTGCAGCCACACGTCGTCACCATTCTGTCGGACTCCGCCATCCGTGGCGCCGACCTCGACGAAGCCAAGGCCCTTGAGGCCAAGCGCGCCGCCGAAGAGGCGATGAAAGACAAGGCTGCCACCCTGGACTACGCGCAAGCGCAGGCCGAACTGGCACAGGCAGTGGCCCAGTTGGCCGCGATCAAGAAGCTGCGCAAGCTGAGTTGAGCGTTGGCAACAAGCCGGATAAGGCAACCTTCGGGTTGCTTTTTTTATGCGGCAAAGTCGAGGGGCTTATGGACGTCAGTAGCTTGCCCGGACTCATGTGGCGCCTGTGAAAGTTGCCTGTTGGCCGTTAACAAGCAAAAATTCCTTGACGCGCCAGGTTAAAAATTGAGCGTTTAGGGTTCGGTTTTGGGTTGAACGCTTTTCGAGTTTACGTGTATAAACAAATAGTAGTTAAGTACCCGGTCAGACTGTGTCGCTTTACGGAGGTGCGCAGGTCGGGTGAATTTTTGTTTCTCCTTGTCATTAAAAAAATCAAAGGAACCTGAATATGCGAACAACCCGTTATCTTCTCAGTGCAAGTGTGGCGGCGCTCATGTCTGCGGGCGTCGTCTCGGTCCATGCGGCAGAGGGCGTTTTCTACGATCCCAGCAATGCGGCCAGTTCGACTGGAAAAACGACCGGCTTTGAGCTTTACAGGACCATCGGTTGCCCCGGCAAGGGCCTGCTGGACGCGCCTTGCCAGGTGCCGAAAGAAGCTGACACTGACGGCGACGGTATTGTGGACTCGAAAGACAAGTGCCCGACGGTTTATGCGAAGACTGCAGATGGCTGCCCGGCTCCCGAGCCCGTCGCAGAACCGGCGCCGGCCCCCGCTCCCGCACCCGCACCTGCCCCGGCAGCTGCGCCCGTCCCGAAGAAACTGGTGCTGGAGGGCGTGAATTTCGACCATGACAAGGCGACTTTGCGTGAAGATGCCCATCCCATCCTGGATCAAGCCGCAGCGGGCCTGAAGGAGTGGGGCGATGTCAAGGTCGAGGTCGCCGGGTATACCGACAGCAAGGGCAAGGACAAATACAATCTGAAGCTGTCGCAGCGTCGTGCTGAGGCGGTGCGTGCCTATCTGATCAGCAAGGGCATAGCTGCGGACCGCCTGACTGCAAAAGGATTTGGCGAAACCAGGCCGGTAGCCGACAACAAGACGGCAGAAGGCCGCTTCAAGAACCGCCGGGTCGAGTTGATCGAGCAGAAGTAATTGCTTCAGGCATCAGATGAAACGGGAGCCGCGGCTCCCGTTTTTTCATGTTGTCGCCATGCCGAGGCTTTATACTTGGCGCGCGATTTGCTCTCGTGCTGTTGATGCAGTTCACACTTCCTGACCGACACCAATGCATTCCATGCTTGAAATCCTGATTCTCGCGGCGGGCAAGGGCACCCGGATGCGTTCCGACCTGCCCAAGGTGCTGCACAAACTGGCGGGCAAACCTCTGCTCGGGCATGTGGTGGATACGGCCCATGAACTCGGGGCCGCACAGACCTGCGTGGTCTACGGTTTTGGCGGCGAGGCGGTGCCGCAGGCGATGGCTGACGACAAGCTGACGTTTGTGCTTCAGGCCGAACAGCACGGCACCGGCCACGCCGTGAAGCAGGCGCTGCCACGGCTGTCCGATGACAGCGTGACGCTGGTGTTGTATGGCGATGTGCCGCTGACGCATACGCGCACCTTGCGTCCGCTGGTGGCGGCCGCGCAGGCGGGCAGGCTGGGGCTGTTGACCGTGAATCTGGCGTACCCTGACGGCTATGGTCGCATCGTGCGGGATGCCGATGGCCGGGTGCGGCGCATCGTCGAACACAAGGACGCGACGCCCGCCGAACGGGCGATCCTGGAAGTCAACACCGGCATCCTCGCGGTGGCGACCCGCCACCTCAGGCAGTGGATCGGTGAACTGAAGAACGACAATGCGCAGGGCGAGTACTACCTCACCGACATCATCGCGCTGGCGGTGCGTGACGGCCTGGCAGTGGAAACCCATCAGCCGGCACACGAATGGGAAGTGCTCGGCGTCAACAGCAAGGCCCAGCTGGCCGAGCTCGAACGCATCCACCAGGGCGAGATCGCGCAGGCGCTGCTGGACGCCGGCGTCACCCTGATGGACCCGGCGCGGTTCGACGTGCGCGGTACGCTGACGTGTGGGCGCGACGTGGTGATTGACGTCAATTGTGTGTTCGAGGGATACGTGGAATTGGGCGATGGCGTGCAAGTGGGCGCCAACTGCGTGCTGCGCAATGTGAAAGTTGCCGCGGCCACCCGCCTCGACGCCTTCACCTTGGTCGACGACGCCGTCATCGGGGAAGCCAACCGGCTGGGGCCGTTCTCGCGCATACGTCCGGGCACGACGCTGGCGCGCGACGTCCATGTCGGCAATTTCGTCGAGATCAAGAACAGCCAGATCGACGACGGCTCCAAGATCAACCACCTGTCCTACGTCGGCGACACCACCATGGGCAAGAAGGTCAATATCGGCGCCGGAACCATCACCTGCAATTACGACGGCGCCAACAAGCATCGCACGGTCATCGAGGACGAGGTGTTTGTCGGCTCCGATACCCAGCTGGTGGCGCCGATCACCGTCGGCAAGGGCGCGACCCTGGGCGCCGGCACCACGCTGACCAAGGATGCGCCTGCGGGCGAGCTCACCCTGTCGCGCGCGAAACAGCTCACCATCAATGGCTGGAAGCGGCCGGTCAAACAGAAAAAGGAAGGCTAGGCATGTGCGGCATTGTCGGCGCGGTTGCGCAACGTAACGTCGTTCCCATCCTGCTCGAAGGCCTGCGGCGTCTTGAGTACCGCGGCTACGATTCGGCGGGCCTCGTCACCATCGACGGCGGACTCAAGCGGGTGCGCAGCGTCGGCCGCGTTGCCGGTCTGGCGGAAGCGTGTGCGGCGCAGCAGATGCACGGCAACCTCGGCATTGCGCATACCCGCTGGGCCACGCACGGCGCGCCGTCGGAGGCCAACGCGCATCCGCACGTCAGCGGCAGCCTGGCGGTGGTGCACAACGGCATCATCGAAAACCACGAGGCCCTGCGTACCCGGCTCAAGGCAGCGGGCTTTGCCTTTACGTCGGAAACCGATACTGAAGTCATCGCGCACCTGATCCACC
Source organism: Pseudomonadota bacterium (assembly GCA_021791235.1). The sequence continues at coordinate 6,540 of JAJYXA010000020.1, read as the reverse complement.
TGTATTACCGCCAGTCGAAGGATCTGCTCGCCGCCACCCGTGCCGCCGTGGCCGAACTCGAAGGCGCCTACGCAATCGGGGTGGTGAGCGAAGAGGCACCCAACCAGCTGGTCTGTGCCCGCAAGGGCAGCCCGCTGCTGATCGGCCTCGGCATCGAGGAAAACTTCATCGCCTCCGACGTCTCGGCGCTGCTGCCGGTGACCCAGCGCGTGATGTACCTGGAAGAGGGCGACGTCGCCGACATCGGCCTGCTGTCGGTGACGGTGTACGACGCCGCGGGCAACAAGGCCAACCGCAGCGTGCACATTTCCGAACTCTCGGCCGACATGGCGGAGCTCGGCAATTACCGCCACTTCATGCAGAAGGAAATCCACGAGCAGCCGCGCGCGCTCACCGACACGCTGCTGATCGCGGTGGCGCAGGATCGGGTGCAGCCCGAATGGTTCGGCTTCGATGCCGCCGAGGTGCTGGGCAAGGTCAACGCCGTGACCTTCCTCGCCTGCGGCACCAGCTACCATGCCGCGAAAGTGGCCACTTACTGGCTGGAGGAGATCGCGGGCATTCCCGCCTATGCTGAAGTCGCCAGCGAATACCGCTATCGCACCTCGGTGCCGAACCCCGATGCGCTCATCGTCACCATTTCGCAATCAGGCGAAACCGCCGACACGCTGGCCGCGCTGAATCATGCCAAGGCACTGGGCCAGGACAAGACGCTGACCCTCTGCAACGTGCCGGAGTCGGCGCTGACCCGCGCGTCGCGCCTCAAGTTCCTCACACGCGCCGGGCCGGAAATCGGCGTCGCCTCGACCAAGGCCTTCACCACCCAGCTGGCCGGGCTGTTCCTGCTGACGCTGGTGCTGGCCAAGCTGCGCGGTCGACTCACCGCAGAACAGGAAGCCAGGTATCTTGCCGAACTGCGCAGCCTGCCGAACAAGACGCAGCAGGTGCTGGCGCTGGAGCCGCAGGTCGAGGCCTGGTCGCAGCGCTTCGCCAACAAGCACCACGCGCTGTTCCTCGGGCGCGGCGTGCATTACCCGATTGCGCTCGAAGGCGCGCTGAAGCTGAAGGAAATTTCCTACATCCATGCTGAGGCCTATCCTGCGGGCGAGTTGAAGCACGGTCCGCTGGCGCTGGTGGACGAGGACATGCCGGTGATCACCATCGCGCCCAACGACCAGCTGATCGAAAAGCTGAAGTCGAACATGCAGGAGGTGCGTGCGCGCGGCGGCGAACTGTATGTGTTCGCCGACGGCGACGTGCATATCGAGGAATCGGCTTTCGTCCATGTCATCAGGCTGCCCGGCGGCAGCAACGGCGCGCTGTCGCCGATCCTGCACACGGTGCCGCTGCAATTGCTGTCGTATCATGCCGCCCTGCAAAAAGGCACCGATGTCGACAAGCCGCGCAATCTGGCGAAGTCGGTGACCGTGGAATAAACAGACCGACAGCACAAAAAAAGCGCGGCTTTGAGCCGCGCTTTTTTACTGGCAAGCACCGCACTCGGCGTGGCGCCTGAAAAAACGGCTCAATGCCGCTTGTGGTCTTCCTTCAGCGCCAGGGTGGCGACCTGGACACGGTTGCGCAAGCCGAGTTTTTCCATGATGTTGCGCAGGTGGTTGCGCACGGTGTTTTCCGACAGGGTCATCTTGTAGGCGATGGCCTTGTTGGAGAGCCCTTCCTTCACGTGGTCGACGATTTCCATTTCGCGCGCGGTCAGCGCGGACAGCGCGTTGTTGTTGAGTTCGCCGCGCGCCATCTTTTGCATGATATTGAGCGGGAAGCTGCTCTGGCCGTCGCACACGCTGCGGATGGCGGCGAGCACCTGGTCGGGCTCGCTGGACTTGATGACATAGCCGTCGACACCGGAGGAGATGGCTTCGGAAATCTCTTCATCCGAGTCGGCAATGGTGAGCATGATGACTTTGATGCCCAGGTCGCGCAGGTCGGAGACCAGATCCAGGCCGTCGGCATCGGGCAGCGATCGATCGAGCAGCGCCGCATCGGCCCGGTTGCCGGCCGCGATCCAGGCACGCAGTTCGGCGGCGTTGGCCATCTGGGCTGTGAGGCGCAGATCCGGCTCCTGCTGGATATAGCCGGCCACCCCCATGCGCAAGAGCGGGTGATCGTCGATGAGGATGATGTTCAAGGGGGCAGGCATTGCTTCTCCGCGGGATATTTATGTGGGCAGATTGCGCGGCTTGCGCGGCGCTTTTTCGAATACTGCATCATAGACCGGAATGGGGAGCCATTTCAGCACGCGCGCCACCCAGGCCATCTGCCAGGGGATCACCGTGTAGCCGCGACGGCGGGCGATGCAGCGGGCCACTTTGGCCGCAGCGGTTTGCGCCGTCATCCTGAACGGCATGGCATACGGATTGACTTGCGTCATGGGGGTGTCGATGTAGCCCGGCGCCACAGTGACCACCGCAATTTCCCGTGCTTTCAATTCTAACCGCAAGGCCTCGAGATAGACCGTGGCCGCCGCCTTCGAGGCCGAATAGGCGCCGCCGCCCGGCAGTCCGCGCACCCCGGCCACGCTGGAGATACCGCACAGCACGCCGCCTGGCTGCATGGCGGCGATGAAGGACTGAAAGGTATGCACCAGGCCCAGCACGTTGGCGTCCATCACCGCGCGGAACACCGCGGCATCTTCGGCGACTTCCGTGAGTGTGCCGACGCTGATGCCCGCCGCAGCGATGACGATGTCGGGCACGCCGACATCGCGCACAAAATCGGCAGCCGCCTGTTGCATGGCTGTCGCGTCGCGTACATCGGCCGGGTAGAGATGGGCATCCAGCCCGGCGGCGGCGTCCTGCAGACCGTCCAGGCGGCGTCCGGCCAGCCCCAGTTGCGCACCCGCGGCGCCGTAATGCCGGGCCAGCGCCGCGCCGAGGCCGGAACTGGCCCCGGTGATGAAAACCTTGAGCGGGGTGGGCGGCAACAGGCTTACTTCGCGGGTTTCTTGCCGTGTCGTTCGGCGCGTGCCTTGACGATCAACTGGTCGAGGACTTCGAACAGGCGGGGTTCGCTGCCGGTCATCGACTCCGAGGTGGTGTATTTGCCGTCGATGATGAAGGCCGGTACGCCCATGACGCCGTAGGCCTTGGCAAGCTCTGCGCCCTGCATGGCCTTGGATTGGGTGGAGAAGGAGTTGTAGATGCTTTCGAATTTCTTGCGGTCGAGGCCCTGCTTTGCGACCCAGTTGCCCAGCACGGCCGGGTCGTTGAGGTTGAGGTTCTCCACGTGATAGGCGTCGAATACCTTGCGGTGCAGGCGGCCCAGCAGGCCCATCTGCTCCAGCGTGTAATAGATCTTTGCGCCGGGCATCCAGTCGTCGCGGAATACGGCCGGTACGCGGCGAATCTGGGCATCCTTGGGCAGTTTCTTCAGCCACGCATCGAGACCGGGTTCAAGCTGGTTGCAATGCGGGCAGCGATACCAGAAAAACTCCAGCACTTCGATTTTCTTGCCGGTCGCCACCGGCTGCGGCACGCTCACAGGGGTGTAATCCTTGCCCTCGAACGCCTCTTCAGGCGCGGCAACAGCGGACAAGGACAAGACAGCGGCAGCAAAAAAAGCCAAAGCGCGGGTAAACATCAAGGTTTCTCCTGTTGGGTGGGGGTTTCTTTGACCAGTGCGACTTGAATATTGTTCTGTGCGAGCAGGCTGCGGGTACGGTTGGCTTCGTCGATGGTGTGGAAAGGACCGACACGCACGCGATGCAACATGCCCTTGCCGGCCACCTCGCTGGTCTGGATGACCGCTTCGACACCCAGCAAGGCCAGTTGCGCCTTCATGTTGTCGGCTTCGTCGGCACGCTGGAACGCGCCCGCCTGCAGGTAAAGCTGGGGTGCGGATGCAGCAGGCGCAGCGGCGGAAGGCAGCGTGCCCGGGGCGTTGTCAGGCAGTACCTTGTAGAAATCGAAACTGGGGGCGGTATCCGGCGGGCTTGCTGCAGGCGCGGCGGTGGCCGGGGCCGCGGATTTTGCCGGCGCCTTCGCGGACTTGCCGGGCGTGAACGGATTGAAGCCGGTCGCCCACAGCGCCACGCCCACGGCGAGTATGGCCCCGACGATGAGGCCGATCAGCACGCCGGTGAAAATGGAACTCCCCTTGCGGGACGTGCTGCCGCCCGAGCGGCCGCTGTTGCGGGATGCGGGTTTTGCCATGGCTACATTTTCTCCGGGGCCGATACGCCGAGCAAGGCCAGCCCGTTGACGATTGCAATGCGGGTGGCGTCCGCCAGCGCCAGGCGGGCCAGTTTCGTCGGCGCATCCTCGACCAGGAACTTGTCGGCGTTGTACCAGGCATGGAAATCGCCCGCCAGCACCTGCAGGTAATGCACCAGCAGGTGCGGCGCCAGTTCGCGTGCGGCGGTGGCGACGGTTTCCGGGTATTCGGCAAGGCGCTGCATCAGCGCGAGTTCATGCGGCGTGGTCAGCGGCGCAAGGCCGGCGCCGTCGAGCGCGTCGGACGTGCCGCCCCATTCCTCGAACACGCGGCAGATGCGGGCGTGCGCGTACTGCACGTAGTACACCGGGTTGTCGTTGTTCCTGGCAAGCGCGAGGTCGACGTCGAAGATGTATTCTGTGTCGGCCTTGCGGCTCAACAGGAAGAAGCGCACCGCGTCCTTGCTGGTCCACTCGATGAGATCGCGCAGCGTGACGTAGCTGCCGGCGCGCTTGGAGATCTTCACCTCTTCGCCGCCGCGCATCACGCGCACCATCGTGTGCAGCAGGTAGTCCGGATAACCCTCGGCGATGCCGACGCCCGCCGCCTGCAGGCCGGCGCGCACGCGGGCGATGGTGCCGTGGTGGTCGGTGCCCTGGATGTTGATCGCGCGCTCGTAGCCGCGCTCCCATTTGGCGATGTGATAGGCGACGTCCGGCACGAAGTAGGTGTAGGTGCCGTCGGACTTCTTCATCACGCGGTCCTTGTCGTCGCCGTAATCCGTCGTGCGCAGCCACAGCGCGCCGTCCTGCTCGTAGGTCTTGCCGGCGTCGACGAGCTTCTGCACCGTCGCCTCGACGCGCCCGTCGGTGTACAGGCTCGATTCCAGATAGTAGTTGTCGAAACGCACCGCGAACGCCTGCAGGTCGAGATCCTGCTCGTGACGCAGGTAGGCGACGGCGAACTGACGGATCGAGTCGAGGTCGTCGGCGTCGCCCGATGCGGTGAACTCGCGGTCGTCCGATTTCACGGTTTTTTTCGCCAGGAAATCTGCCGCGATGTCGGCGATGTAGTCGCCGTTGTAGGCGGCTTCGGGCCACGCGGCGTCGCCCGGCTTCAGGCCTTTGGTGCGCGCCTGCACACTGTTGGCGAGCGTGGCGATCTGCACCCCGGCGTCGTTGTAGTAGAACTCGCGATACACCTCCCAGCCCTGCGCCGCGTACAGGTTGCAGAGCGCGTCGCCGAGTGCGGCCTGGCGGCCGTGGCCGACGTGCAGCGGACCAGTCGGGTTGGCGGAGACGAACTCGACCAGCACCTTGTGGCCTTTGCCTGCGTCGCCGCGGCCGAACAGTGCGGCGGCCGTACGGATCTGCGGCACGATGCCGTGCCAGGCGGCCGGGGTGAGATGGAAGTTGATGAAGCCGGCGCCGGCGATTTCGGCCTTGGCGATCAGCGGGGATTTGGGCAGCTCGGTGAGGATCAGTTGCGCCAGTTCGCGCGGATTCTTCTTCAGCGGACGCGCCAGCTGCATCGCGGCGTTGCTGGAAAAATCGCCGTGGGCGGGGTTCTTCGGGCGCTCGATTTCAAGGCTGACCGGGGTGTCGGGCGCCACCGTTTCGAGGGCTTCGCCGATCAGGAGTGCGATCTGTTCTTTAAGCGGATGGGTGTTGGACATGGTTACAAAGAGGCGGGGACGAAGCCCACATCCTCAGTGTCGGAATGGGTAGCCCGCGATTATAAGCGCCGCGCGCGGGGCATCAAAACACAAGGGGATCCACATCGAGCGACCAGCGTGCCACGCGTGGCTTGATGCCGTCGAGCTGCGGTCGCCAGTCGCGCACAAATTTCTGCAGAGCCAGCCGCGAGGCCGACTGGATCAGGAGTTGTGCGCGCTCCAGGTTGGCGACGCGCGCCATCGGCGCGGGGGTGGCGCCGAACACGCTGACGTCGGCATCGTCGGGTGCGAGTTGCGCTGCACGCTGCAAGAAGACCAGTGCCGCGTCCATCGTGGGCGCCTCGGCGCGCAGCAGCACTTGGCGGGTGAACGGCGGCAGGTCGAGCTGTTTGCGTTCGGCCAGCAGTTCGCGCGCGTAGCCGGCGTAGTCGTGGCGCTGCAGGTAGCGGAACAGCGGGTGGTCGGGGAAGGCAGTCTGGATCAGCACGCGGCCGGGCTTGTCGGCGCGCCCGGCGCGGCCGGCCACCTGCATCAGCTGGGCAAACAGGCGTTCGGTGGCACGAAAGTCGGGGCTGTAGAGCGCGCCGTCGGTGTCGAGGATCAGCGCCAGCGTCATGTTGGGAAAATCGTGGCCCTTGGCCAGCATCTGCGTGCCGACCAGGATGTCGACTTCGCCGCCGTGCACTGCCGCGCCC
>JAJYXA010000485.1:9856-10707 GCA_021791235.1 Pseudomonadota bacterium | reverse complement strand
CTCGACCCGCAGGGATTGCTCCCGGGAAATCTCTTCGAGCGGCGGTGTGCGCGCTGGCCTTCAAGGGGATTGGCATTCTTTACCGTTGCTGGCAGACGCACACGCCGTACGCCGTGGCTACGCCGCCTGCAGACCGAGCCTGCGTCGAACCATGAGGCAGTCTTCCGATCCCGGCTGAAACTCGCGGCACACCAGCGGGCGGTTTCGATAGACGCTGCAATGCGCGCGGCGTCCGATCTCGCCCGCGAGCGCGGCGCAGCGGCTGCCGTGGCACAGCATGCGCCTGCGGCCGAAATCGATCAGTTCGGCCGGAATGCCTGCGCCATCGCCATCGCCGATGAACACCGGCCAGGAATCCGAATAGGCGCAGCATGCGCCGCAGGAGATGCAGTCAATGGCCACCAGGGCCCCGCAATTTTTATGCGCTGACCGGTTGCGATCGAACCGACTTCGCCGGCTTGCGCAGGGCTTCCCGCGTCCGCCGGTAGGAAAGCAGCAGCACATATTCCGCGAGGTGTGCCCCGGCTTGCAGCCGGGTGAGCTCCGCCTCGTAGACTTCCCTCACGAGCGCGAACTCATACCCGGTTTCATTTGCGAGCGCCTTCATTGCCTTCAGGTGCAGGGCTTCTTGATCAGGATTATCGTAGAGTTGGCGCATATGGAAATTCCTTGGGAGTGTTGTCTGCGCTACTGCCGCCGCGTTGGTTGTGTCCGCGTGCGGCAGCTCTTGAGCAGCGCGAATGGAACGATAACAACAGTTGGGATTATATTGTGCACTCAGGAACAACATCAACCAGCTCATAATATAGGACATGCTCTCTCTGCGACCACTCTACCGGTTTGGCCTTTTT